>NZ_CFIDRX010000002.1:0-84120 GCF_984433645.1 Marisediminitalea sp. | reverse complement strand
CAGACATACCGAATAGCGTGAATTCACCAACCAGCAGCGCGGGCCAGAAACGTTTATCGAGTAGCAAAAATGCGTATACTCGAACACCTGCCGGCAAAAACCAGCTAGTCGTGTTATCGATGGCCTCCATACTTATTGAAATAAAATAACTAACGGTCATGGCCAATGCGAAAATGACACACGCCGCCACTTGCTTTAAGCTAGCATGCAGGAACGAAGTCAGATTTCCCTCGCCAGAGGTGTAGGCAGTACCAGGATGGAAAAATTTGGATAATAACAACATAAGAGTTCTGCTCGTTGATGATCACGAAATCGTCAGACGCGGGTTCAAGGCGCTCATTAATGTGGAAGATGCATTGGAAGTCAGCGCAGAAGCCGCCAATGTATTTGAAGCCAAAAGCGTTCTGGACAGCCAACAATTTGATTTGATCATCACAGATCTTTCCCTTCCGGATGGCAGCGGCACTGACATTCTTCGATACCTGTCTGAGCGCTCGCTGCCAATCAAGTCCATTGTATTCAGTATTTACGATCGGGAACCTTATATTTCCGAAGCGTTGAATGCCGGAGCAAACGGTTACTTATCTAAAAGAACAGCATCGGACGAAATAATCAATGCTATTCATCAGGTAATGAATAACAATGCGTTTCTAAGCCAGGATGTCCTGGTAAACCTGAGCAACAGCGTAAAAGGCAAAAGTACCGTAAATCTGGATGTATTAACATCCCGGGAACGCGAAATCTTTATGTTGTTGGCCAAAGGTAAGCTGGTGAAGGAAGTCGCACAGACACTGCGCATAATGCCTAAGACTGCCCACTCTCATCGCCGCAACATCTTTGAGAAGTTAAACTGCACCAGTAGTTTCGAGCTTACTCAGCTCGCCTTGCGTGCGGGATTGATTAACAGCGACGACCTCATTGACCTCAACCATGATCACTCTGCCTTGTCTTAAAACGTGTTTAAGTCGACGTTGACGTAAGAGTCTTTACCTGCAGATGCGCTTGAGCAAAACGAGCGTTTCCTCAGGATAACCTCAAAAAAACTTAGCATGCAGTGGAGATGACTATCAGCTGAGAGCTGATTGATTCCATAGACAAATATTTCCCTTAAGCTCAGTGTTACGTATATTTTTTAATAACTACGTATACCGCATTTTTTCGTGAAACACCCGGGCATAGGCTATGAGTAAAGTATGGGCGAGTTTCATAGCGAGTGCATTATGCAGAAGAAATTGTTGCTGTGTTTTATTTGTGCGATCTACGTATTGCCGGTGTTTGCTAACGACGCTTATCATCACTACCCGGGCGTGTTTGTCGGGACTACACACAATAACAATACTTTCTTCACCACCGTTGGACTGGAATATGAATATCGTACATCTTCGTCTAGCGGCGTCGGTCTGGCCTACGAACACATCAGTGACTATCACGACGGAGCTGGGGCCGACTTATTGGCGCTGCAGCTATTTTACCACCCAAACACGCACATCAAACTTGGCCTGGGGTTTGGTCAGGAAAGGATTGGCGGTCATCACGCCCGAAACGACACCTTTTATCGCTTATCAGCAGCGTATGAGTATCATGTCGAGCCATTTGAAATCGAACCCACTGTGGATTTCGATGTTATGAATGGTGACACGTCCGTTGCCATTGGTATTGCTATTGTTATGCCGTTTTAGTGAAGTGCTTTCTGAGAGGAAAATTTCACTGCGCAGCCTGAACAGACTGCGCAGTGAATTGTGGTTATTGCTCTAAAAACTCGTCGCTCAAATACAGCTCGTCATTGCTGTTAATGGCAACTTTGCGGTTCAGTACATCTTGCGCGATTTCCTGCGCTTCTTTTAATGAGTGCATCTTGTAAGTACCGCACTGATATTCGTTTAACTCAGGAATATCTGATTCGGTTTGTACTTTCAGCACGTCATTCATGGCCGCTAACCAGGCCTTGGCTACGCGCTCTTCATCCGGCGTACCGATCAGGCTCATGTAAAAGCCGGTGCGGCAGCCCATGGGCGAAATATCGATAATTTCCACATCGTCGGCATTAAGGTGATCTCGCATAAAGCCAGCAAATAAATGCTCCAGGGTATGGATGCCTTTTTCTGACAGCGCTTCCTGATTAGGGATACAAAAACGCAAATCATAAACCGTAATAGGATCGCCTTTCGGCGTATTCATTTTCTTTGCAATACGCACTGCAGGTGCATGCATACGTGTGTGATCAACACGGAAACTGTCTAGTAATGGCATGAGGCATGTCCTTTCATGTTGGGTAAATGAGCCTGCTCGTCGCGGCTCGTCAAACCATAAAAATAGAATGTTCTGTATTGTACATCAACTCATGGGGATAAACAGGCATTATCCCGAAACCTCAAACGTGATTGCGGTATGAAATGAAGCAAAATCGGACGTGAAGGCAACTTCACGCCCGTAGATATGATTTCCGGCTTATTAATCCATTAAGAGAATCATGGCAGCAAGCACATAATCGCGATCACTGGTGCCGGGATCAAACCCTACTACCATGGTATTGTTTCGGTATTGTTCTGCCATTAGTTTATTCATCCCGGATGACTTAACCAAAATACCAAAATTGGCTTTTTGTCCTGGCGACTGCAAATCTATGAAAATAGTGTAGAAACTGCCGGCATCGATATCGAACTTATAGTCATTGATACTGATCGATTCGACAAGTGACTTGTCCAGTATCTCTTCGGCAACCGAGTTATAGTACTGCCGCAAAGACACCAGATAAGGGTCCATGATTTGATATTGAAAATCGCCAGATTGGTTCGGGTCAAACCGCGCATTTTTAGCCCTTTCTATGGCATTCTCCCAGCGAACAGGGATTGCATCGTTGTGCCTGAACCTTTGTTGTAAGCCAGACAATGAATCCCTGCCAACGCCGTGTCTTTTCTTGAATGCACCAAACGCAGATTTAAGCTCACTCTCTTTTTGCTTTACTTGATGTTTTAATGAGCCCTTGTCACGTAGTGACCGTCCAAGAGATTTTTCTAGCTCGTAATAGTGTAAAACATAGGATTCTGCGATCGCGCCAAACTCGTCAAGATGTTCCTGCCAAGCTTGTGCCGTTGTCCAGTCGAAACACTTATCAACTTCGCTTCGTTTATCGATGGAGTACCACCGCTTGGATACTCTGCATTCTCCCGATTTTCGGTCTCTTCCCGCTTCTCGGAATTTTAACAGTTTAATCGAGCCACTACTTTTTGATATTAATCGAGGACTGGCCGAATTCGCTGCCAGAATAGCGTTGGCCCGTTGGATAAATTCATCGTCCATCGCGACCAGTTTGGCCTCTATTTCTGAGGCTTTATTCTGCAGCGTTTCAAGTTCCTCAACGAGTGGGCCCAACTCCTGATTAAAGTTAACTTTTAACGCATTTACTTCTTCATATGCACGCATATCATTTTGATAGTCTCTGGACTGCTTTATACGACTCTCTGCATTCGTATTCGTGTCTTTTATCCAAGCGTTTTTAATCGCAGTGTACATTGGCTGAAAACCAGCTATACGCTCATTCAAAGTTTGAATATTGCCATATCTGGCATTAACACCCGAAAATGTGCCTCTTTCGAGAATCGCTATCAACTCATCATTTGTGCGAGGCACGCCGGAACGAATGATATCGTTAGTGAACTCAGTCAGATTTCCCTTAAACGCGTAAGCTTTGCCTTGAGTTAGGACCTCGCCGTATCTGTTATTCAAAAAACTACCGGCACTTACAGTAATTTCAGTCGCAAACGCGCAAGAACAAGCACCTGCTAAAAAACCGAGAATGGCATATTTACCAAACTTCATCATACTTCTCCCTGTTAAAAGCTTTAAATCGTACTCAGGATGGATTTCTTTTTAGCTTCAAACTCGTCGTACGTAATGGCTCCGTCTTCCATTAATGCTTTTAATTTGGCAATTTCATCACCGGCTGATACATGACTAACTGGCGTTGGTTGTGAGGATTTTTCATTTTTCACTGCCCACACCAACGCAATCACCCAGCCCAGTAAGCTCCAACCCAGAAAGAAATTCAGCAAAAATATCGACATAAAATTGGGGTGATTCTTACCTTTTGCGACAAAGGTAGGCAGGAAGTAAATAAAGAGGGATATTACAACTAGAATAGCACCGTAAACCGTTTCCATTTTTCATCTCCATGAATCAAACTGATTGTAATGTAATAAACACGAGCTCTCTGCACGGCTACATTGCTTTGTGTAACCATTGCTCAGGTTGGAGTGTGAAGGAGAATATTGAGAAGGGTTATTACATAAACGACATCTGTTATTACAACGACGACATTGAATTTAACCCGTTGTTTTATTGTGAATTTTCCATGTGACTTTCAATGAATTGGGAAGGGGTAATATTAAACGTTTCTCTAAAGCACTTCGTAAAATACGCCTGACTCGAAAAGCCACAATCGAAGGCGACATTGCCAACAGGTACGCCGGAAAGCAGCATCAATTTACTTTTTTCCAGCCGGCGGGTACGAATAAATTGTGACGGCGTGCAGTCTGCCAGGGCTTTTAATTTTCGTTGCAACTGGCGCTCGCTTAGTGCCATCGCATCAGCCAACGCTGGCGCGTCAAAATCTGCTGATGCGAAGTGCGCATCCAAAATGGCATTGAGCTTTTCTGAGAAAGCCCGCTCACTCACCTGCAAAGCAGAATCAATCCCCATGGACTGTTTCAGATCCTGTTGGTAATGCAATTTCAGTTTTTCCAGTTGCTCCGTTAAGTTGCGAATATGAAGAAGCAGTTCATCAGTCTCAAACGGCTTGCTCAAGTACACGTTTGCCTTATGGGACAGCCCTTCAATGCGGCTGTCATAGTCACTTTTTGCGGTTAATAGAATAAACGGAATGTGAGACGTTGCCGGCTCAGCTTTCACTGCCTGACATAAGCTAAAACCGTCCATTTCAGGCATCATCACATCTGACACTATCACGTCGGGCTGGCGGACAGCGATGGTATCGAGCGCGACAACACCGTTTTCAGCCAGTGTGCACTGATAGCTGCGGGATAATGTTCTCAATAAGTATTCACCTAATTCCTTGTTATCCTCCACAATGAGCACGTGCGGTAAAGTATCCTGCCCTGCGTTTTGCACACTCAATGATTCAGAAGAGTGCAGCCCCGTCAGATCCTGCTCAAGCTCAACTGCTACCGTTTTCGGGGGCGTTGACTGAACCGGCATATTTTCAGGAGAAACTGCAGGTAGCGTAATTTCAAAACACGCACCGCTGTCTGGCAAATTATAAGCCCGGGCAGTGCCTTGGTATTTCTCTGCCAGGCTTTTTACTAACGGTAAGCCCAACCCGGTTCCAGCAATATGTTCATGTTGCCTGCCGCGATAAAACGGCTGCCAGATACGAGGCAACTCGCTTTGTGGAATGCCTTCTCCTGCATCCAACACCTGAATAATGACCTGCTCGTTAGCTTTACAGATAGTCAACTCAACCGCGGCGACTCGCTTGTGTAGCTGTGCTACCACACTGTACTTCAGGGCATTTGATAGCAGGTTGTTGACGATGGTTTCCAGATCTACGGCGGATATTCGACACCACACGCCTGGCGCTATAACAGCGTTCAGGGTCAGGCCTTGCTGGCGAGCCAGTACCTGGAAAACATCAACTACCGGTTGAAGAGTATGGTTCACATCGCATAATGCAGGTAATGCTTCAGGTGGGTGTTTTGAGTTGAGCGCCAAAAGTTGATTAACCAGTATCAGCAGCCGGTTTCCTTGTCGCTTAATACCGGACAAAGCATTTGTATGCTCGCTGGTGTGTGATGTTTCCTGAATTTCCCGAACCAGCCCATTAATGAGCGTCAGCGGCGTTCGGAATTCATGAGAAATATGATTAAAAATCGAGTTTTTCTCGGTTAGCGCGTTATTCAGCGCTTTGGTTCGTTCAGCAACGGCTTGTTGTAACCTGAGTGTTTGGCGTTTATGAAAGTTAATCCGTCTTCGATACAGTTCAAAAGCAAGAAGAAGCGCCAGCAGCAAGTACAATGTTAAAGCGGGCACGCTTCGCCAGAATGGAGGAATAACCGATAACACAATGGACTTACTCCCTACTTCAGCACCGCCAGAAGATAGTGCGCGAAAGGTGACATGAAATGTACCTGTGGGTAAACCGGTAAAAAAGGCCCGCTCTCCATCTAACGACAACCAAATGTCACCTAACTCTTTCACTTTGTATTCATAGGTTATGCTGCGCTTCTCACTGAACTGCAAAAGCGCAAGGTCAATGGAAAACGCGGGTAAATCCTGTCTTACAGACAATTCGGATAACTGGCTTAACGGCCCATTCAGCGTTACACCATCAATAGTGCTGGCATAGGATATGTGTTCATTGAGTACTTTCAAGCCGACTACCTGTAAAGGCAATCGTTGTGGCTCATGGTTAAGTAAGATGTCTGGGTCGAACAGGTTCAATCCACCTACACCACCAAAAGCCATACTGCCGTTAGCCAGTTTTACATATGCCCCGGTATTAAACTCATTACTCTGCAAACCATCGGCCTGTCTAAAACGCACCGTTTTCCCGGTTAACGGCGTGTACGCAATAAGCCCATCGTTAGTGCTTAACCACAATCGCTGCTTCGCATCCTCAACAATTCCGTAAATGGTATCAGACAGAAAATAGGCGTTGTCTACCCTTATAACGGCCTCGCTAACCTTTACCTGATTAAGGCCGGCATTGGTTCCAACCCACAGTGTCCCATCATTGGTTCGCAAAAAGCTTCGAACCCAATTGTTACTCAGTGAACCCGTTGTATCTTCGCTGAATGTGAGTAATTGGCGGGACTGAGAATGATAAACATAAGCCGCTTTCGTGCTGCCTATGTAAAAATTATCATCCCTATCGATGAACAACGACTGCATGTACGAAGGCTGATTAGCCTTGTCAAAAACATCCGCGATGTGCCAGGTTTGATCGGTTAGGTTGAGGTAATGCAGCCCTGAGGATACAAAGGCGACCCAGAGTTTATCCTGATGCACAAGACTGGTGAATACGCCGTCTGTTTCAACCAGTCCGGTTGGAGGAGACAACGCTTTCCATTCACGCGTTTTCGGATCAAACAGCCAAAACATGGAACCCTGAAAAGACTGCGACAGCATCAACAGAAGCCGGCCCTGATAACCGTATATGCCTCTGATAAAGAAACGACCTGACGTATCAAACGGCGGAAAGTACTGCTCAACAGACAGCGTTAAAAGGTCAACCCTATTCAAACCATCGAATGTCCCTACCCACAGTGCATTAGCTTGCCTGTCTTCCCAAAACGATCTGACATGATTGTGACTTAGTCCGGACTTATCGCCTTGTTTCGAAACAGTCACAATAAGGCCTGGTTCAGATTCAATTAGATTCACGCCCGCTCCATAGGTCGATATCCAAATATTGTTTTGGTTATCTACATACAACTTACCAATGTCATTATTGGGCAGATAAGTGTCTTCATCTTGCTCTGAACTATACTCGCGTACGCGTTTATAATTCGCATCCAGCATGTATAAAGCGCTGCCATAACTAATTAAAATTCGGGTTTGTTTATCGTAGGGCTCAATAATGACAGGAGCGTCAGAAACGGCGGAGTAATATTTCGGAGAGAAATCAAAATTATGCCCTCCACAGTTAATCAACGCCGGTCCCTTAAGACACCAGCGAGCAGACCGACCTAGCAAGGCTATTGCGTCTGAGTACAAACGCTCAAATACAACATACGGCGCCGTCAGCATAGGTGTAATATCCTTAACCTCGCCTTCCTCTATAGATACCCACAATATTGCCTCTTTCGAGACGAGATACATATCGCCATCCGGGTTAACCAATACACTCTGCGCGTATTGCGTTTTCGCTAACGGGATCGTTTGCCTTTGTGTTACCTGAACTCCGGACAGAGAAAAAATACTCAACTGATTGATCTGGCCGCGCTGCAGAATAATAAGGGTATTTTGCCATACAGATACACCGCCGTTTTGCTGAACCTTAATCGGCTTTTGGCTTTCAGTGTGCAATACCGGTTGTAATGAATCCAGAGATACATCGTAATAAAACAACTGGTTCTCACCCATCGCGAACAACACGCCGTCATGAGAAACCAGCAACTGTGTAAATCGCTTAACTGGCCGTTGGTTCTCAGAAGTAGCTTGATAGGTTTTAAACCGTGAGCCGTCATATCTCGCCACACCATCGTTGGTGGCAAACCACATAAAACCCTGTGGTCCCTGAATAATATCGCCAACACTGCTTTGAGGCAGGCCTTGCTCGATACCTAAATTCACTACGCCGGATGCGTGAAACGAGCAGACAACACTGAGGAGCAACAACAGCCTTGCGATTGCGAATACAACCAAACGCGTTGTGGGTTTTACGGCACGCCACATAACTCAGACCATCCCTGACTTCGTTACTACCAGTGAGAGCGTTGGCAATTGACTCGCTTTCGCTCACACTCCTCTTGGAATCAATGACTCACTTCAGGTGTTGAAGAACCACCTGATGAAAAACCAACCTATCCTACCTGGTCAATTTTTGCAAAAAACTTCCATTCCGTTGGAGAGATAACACGCTGAGCGTGTAAGAATTTAAAAGTTACGCTCGCTCTCAGGTCGAATTACCAATTCGTGGATATGCGCGCTGGGTCCGGTGTTTAGCATTGCCATGATCGCCTCGGCGACGTCTATGGCCGTTAAGTACTCGGGGCGGGACGCTTCCCGGAAATCCGTATCAACGCCCCCCGGATACACTGACAACAGTTTGATATGTTCGGCAGCCAACTCTTTGCGCATAACTTTTGTATAGGCATCCAGAGCAGCTTTGCTCGCCGTGTACGCCGCGATTCCGGGGTTCGAGAATAAACAAACCGTTGAGAGCACGTTAATAATGGTACCGCCTCCGCGTTGCTTCATGTCCGGTATCACGGCTTTCATACACTCGATAGGAGCGTAACAGTTTACCCGCATCAACCAATCCAGTTGTTCAATCGGAGTGGCATCTGCGGGCAGACGTACATTGTTCAGACCTGCACAGTTTATCAGCACGTCGACCGGCCCGTTGGCCTGCTCCGCACCTTTAAAAAAGGCTGTGACTGCGCTTTCATCAGTCATACAAAATGTCTGATTGAATGTGGCGGCCTGGTTGTCGAGCTGCCCGACGGTAGTGGCGAGTTTTTGTGCATTCCTGCCACAAATGCTCAAGCGAAAGCCGGCTTTTTCAGCCAGTACAGCCAGTTCCCGACCAATTCCCGAAGAGGCGCCGGTTAAAACAAGATGCTTAGTCATGATGTGTCTTTTTTACAAAACCAATTTGCCGCTATCTTACGCTTTCCTCACGGTTAAATCTGTATTGTCTTTCACAACACTGCAGAGAAGCCGCCCGGCGAAATGCAGTAAGAATTTTTCTTAGCTGAGCTAGGAACAATCCCTATAGCTTAACCCATTGAAAAATATGATAACTACCCAAGAGGATAAATGGAGGTAGTATGAGAGTAAAACATGGTATTTTAGCGGGGGTAGCCTTAGCGGCGCTTAGTGCATGCAGCAGCCCTCACCACCGTGATGTGTATAACGAGCATTCACATCATCAACAGGTTGTGCCGCAGCAGCAAACCCAGTATTGCAACCACCCGAGTCATTACGGTACGCGAAAGCCACCACAAAACCGGCATCACACCCCGCAATATGTGCACGTAGATGATACCCTGCAACAGGCTCATCAAATGCAAAGCAGACCAATGCAAATCAATGGCTGGCAGCCGCCGGTGCACACCTACAGGCCGGTGTATACTCATAAATTACTGGGTGACTATGCTGAACAGATCACCATGAAATTGGTTGAGAATATGCGTTACGTTACAGTGAATACGCCGGTGGCGGTAGCATCGTTTGTTGACCTGGATAGTTCTTTGGGGAGAACGAATATCCTGGGCAACCAGTTGGCTGAAAGCTTCATCACCGAACTGCAGGAATTTGGTGTCCCGGTGGTCGACTTTAAAACCACAGGCGTCATTCACGTTGGGGATAGCGGCGATTTTGTATTCAGCCGTAAACTGGGTGAATTAGCTCGTAATCCGCACATTAAGTATATTTTGTCGGGCACGATGACCTACAACGACAGAGGCGTGATCTTAAACGTCAGAATGGTCGACATTAACAGCAAAGTGGTGGTGGCTTCTTCGAAAGGGTTTGTCCCACAGTTTGTTGTAGAGTCGTTGTATCCCAGAAATTATGTTGACGGAATAGTACTGGATTCAACCAGTTGATGGGGATTGCGTATACCGGTTGGGGGTATACGCAGTTCTCTCTCCGGGGCTCAGGCGCCGCCAGTTGGTTATTAACAGTACAACATAGCGTCACATAGTGTTAAGCTTCCTGCACTTAAAGCAGGAAGTATTAAGATGCAAGGACGAGTTCTTTCCATTGTCCCCAGAGGCTATTTACCAGAGCTCGCCGGCGGGCTTGAAATTTGCGCTATGGAAACCCTCGAGTTTTTCATCGAGCAAGGATACAGCGGTGCCGTTGCAGCCAAATGCCCTCAGACATTTCGAGGCAAACTAGCCGCCCGCCTGAGCCGAAAATTCAAAGGGCCATTCTCAACAATCCACACCGTTAAACGCCATCAGGTTTATACCGACTTCTGGCATCCTAATGCGTTAGGTTCCTTATTCGACAAGCTAAAGCCCGATTTTGTTGTTTGCCATGTGTCTATGTGCGACGACCTGCTGCAAAAACTCATCGCGCTGAATTACCCCACTTTGTTTTACATTCACAGCCGGGAAATTTCTCCGTTATTTGGAACATTACCCGCTGATCACAAGTTTGCGTTTGCCTGCGAGTCGACCTTTATCAAACACCAGTTCCAACAGATAAGCGAGGCGCACATTGACGTGATTCGCCCTATTTTGCCACCGCAAAAATTTCAGGTGAGTGACACTGGCGACGCGATTCTAGTGATCAATCCTCACCCTAAAAAGGGTGGAAAGTTGATTGTAGAGGCTGCGCGTCAATTGCCTCACCGTCGCTTTTTGATAGTAGGCGGCTGGGCCAATACTCAACACGACCCTGAGGTTGTGGAGATCGAACAGGCGCTTACACAATTGCCCAATGTGACACGTCAGCCGCACGTAGAGGATATGCGAACAGTCTTCAAACAGGCTCATTGTTTACTTATGCCCTGTGTCGTGGCGGAAGCTTACGGCAGAACCGCCGCCGAGGCATTAATTGCCGGTATTCCCGTAGTGGCATCAAACCAGGGTGCATTGCCTGAAACCGTGGGCGACGGCGGCATCATTATTGACATTGAAGCTCCGGTTACCGAATGGACAACGCAACTGGAAAACCTTTTTAACAACTCTGACCTTTACCGTAACCTAAAACAACAGGCACTCGCGACATCACAGCAAGATGTTCGCCAGGCCACCTTTATTCAGAAGCAATTACTTGACCATGCAAAACGCTTATCCGGAAAATAATACCGCCGACGGCAGCAGAAAAATCTGGGCCATCGAGTCAAAACTGGCCAATGGCATCATTCTGCTTTTTTTGATTTTGGCATCACTGGCCAGTATTGGTGTGGTTGTTAATCACTATTATCAACTTGCTCAAGCCAGTAACATTCCCTGGTACGGAATTAAGCAGATTTATTGGCATATCCATCACGATGTCATTGTGCCTTTTGGTGCTGATCCTCAGCTCTATCTGGGCATTCCGGCTTTGCTTTGCATTCAGGCTTTGTTTCCGGCTATTCGTTCACAAAAGCCATTAAATACAGGTATTTTGGTGGATATGGTATGGGTATTCATTCATGGCTTCATGGTAACCGGCTTTGTACTCATCGCCATTGCGGCATTGAACCAGGTTCTTATGCCCTGGACCAGTAGTTTAAAAGTCGGCGTTTTCAGCAATGTGCCCGCCTGGCTTGAGATTGTACTTGGTTACCTCGCGGTTGAACTGGTGGGCTGGTTCAGCCACATGCTGCGTCACAAGGTGCGGGTATTATGGGTATTTCACGAGGTACACCATTCGCAAAGTCAGATGAACCCATTTACGTTATTTCGCGTGCACCCCATGGACTATTTGTTCGCGGAATTTATTATTTTTCTGCCCGCGCTTTTGTTTGAAGAAACACTGGGCATTGTACTCAGCTATCTGATTATTTCCCGTTTGCATGACGCATTAACCCATAGCAACATACGAACAAACCTTGGGCCGTTGCGGTATATTTTTGTGACCCCACAATCGCATCGTGTACATCACTCGTCAGAAACCGAGTATTTCGACATGAATTATGGTGTCACCTTGTGTGTGTGGGACCGGTTGTTCGGCACGCATTCGCCGTCTGATTTTGTGTACCCAAAAACCGGTATCAACGACCCCGACTTCCCGGAAGAGAAAGGCCAAAAATGGTATAAGCTCCCCTGGATAATCACGCGACAACTGTATTACCCCTTTGTAAAAGCGATGCGATTATACTGGCGTTAGACCAACCGCCAGTCGTTTGTTAATTTGGGACAACCCTTACTAAAACGCGTTTATAACGAGTCAGTGCAGGGTTGCCTCTATCAGTTACCCGCAATATAAAATGCAGCGTTTCCGGTTTCGTAACTTCAGGCGCCACAACAGCTACCCGCGCCATATTTTCTGCGCTTTGAATAGCAACAGGCGACGCTGATAACGTACCGGCTTCTGCATAGTTAAACCAATAATATTCGAGACTGTCTCCGTCGGGGTCCTTCGAGTCTCGGGCATCCAGTGAAAAATAACTACCACTTTTCACTGTTAGTTGCTGCTCGTGACGCAGTGACGGCTGGGGAGGATGATTTGCATGTGCGTAATCAAACAAAGTCCAATCCATGCGAGCTGCAAAATCATTCTGAAAATCGTTGCGCCATCTCCACAATGTTTCCCGATAACCGGAAAAACGCTGGTCACTGATGGTTACCGTGCGACCAAATTCATTTCTCTTAAGCAGAAAGAACGTGTCTGTGGCATTTGTCCATATTGGGCGGGTTTCCTGCTCAATGGGAACACCACCGGTAAAGCCATTCGGGTCAGTGGCGTTTACATCGGGTATGTAGATCTCGTAGCGGCCGCCCCATCCTCCAACATCAGGTTGTTCTGGCACGTTTAGGCCATTACTAATTAGATTTAACCAAGCAGGTGTATCACCCTCCATGCCATAGGCAACATCAGGGTATTGTTGCCCCAGAGGTCCATGATTTTGCTGTATATTGTTCGCAATCCAGGTGTTGCTGATAGTTGTATTGTCTGTTCCATCGACAACCATGTTTATACCAAGCCAGGTAGCGGCGCCATAACCGCCTGGACTAACGATATAAAACAAGTCAGGAAATGTTTTTCTTATCCATGCAGCAGAGTCATCCTGATCCGAAATGGTGTATACGCGCAGTTTACTAATCAATTGGGCTAGCTGATCGGGAGATTTTTGCTTTTGTAGAGTATAAAGCGCCTGAGCAAGTGTATTAGGGCCTCCCCACACACTCACCCAAAGCGGCCTGGGATCATCTTTTTCAATTGCTTTAATCAGCAACCGGGCACCTTCTGACTCCTTATCTTCTCCGACGCCCTTCATGCCATATACTGGCAACCCCGCCCGCACAATGCTGCGCAAGAAATCAGCTGTCGGAAAACCAGGTTCATGCAATAACAGATTACTATGTACTTTGCCGTAAGCGTCTATAATTTGGTGAATGGTTTCAGGTGCAACCATCCCCTTCTGGTGTACCGATGTCGTCGCGACCAACCCTTCAACATCAAAATGATTTGAATACAGTAAAAATCTTACCAGCGTCTGAGCATCATCAGGATCAGCCTCAATATCTGTAAGTACAAACACACGGCTTTTTTCTTCAACCTGCGGCTCTGCAAATGAGTATGAGTAAAAGAACATACTCACAAGCAATATCAACACTGGCTTAATTGCTGGTACACAATGTAATTTCATACGCCTTAACAACCATTCTTACAATCTAACTGTCTAGGTTGCGCATTTACCAATAGCTTTACCTTTATTGATTTTAATTAATCAATTACTTAATTTTGCCGCGTATACTTTTTCTGGTTTCCGCCAGCCGTTTAGTATCCTTCCCACCCAGGAATGCTTCACCAGGGATTCGTATAGTATAAGTCCGATACCCAGTGTACTTGCACACACTATGACCCACTTAATAACCCAGTGAAACGACAATTCAGCAACCGCGATTTGCAGGGCAACCACCAGCGGCAAATGAATTAAATAAAGCCAGTAAGACGCATTAGACAAATAGCTTATCCAGGCTTTAGGGCTGCTAAATAACTTTTTACACAGCCCTAGCGTGAGGGGAATCAACGTCCACATTGTTATGCCGTAGGCGAGGCAAAATAAGGCTTTAACCCACAAGTAACACTCGTATCCTGGCTGTGATTCATAGGGCGTAAGTGCAATCAATACGGAAATACTGATCAACGCAAATACGCCATTGAAGAGCGAAAGGCAGCTGTATACCTGAAACCGTTCGCGGTTATGCTGAAAGGCCCAGCCAATCAGGAAACACCCGAAATATAAACAAAACACCGGCCACAGAGGCACAAGGGATTTGTCTGGCGTGTCGATGCCCCAATGGTTCATCCACCACAAGCAACAAGCTGTGGGAACGGCCAGAAGTAACGGCGCACTTTTCGCACCAGCCAGAAAACGCACCAGTTTGTTTCCCAGTGCCATCGTAGCTTTGTAAAGCCCGGGACGACTGAGCACACAAGACCGCAACACAATTGCGCTTAGAGTGAAAAGTATCAGGTAATATAAAAACCATAAGTGCGTGCCGACAAATAACTCATTGGGCAGGTTGGTAAGAGAGGCAAACCCTTGTGAGAGGGACGCAGATATGTCCACATCCCCGCGCATGCTTTGCCCGCCCGCAATCCAGCCGCTTACCAGCAATGGGCGGAGCAAAAACCACCCAACAATAAACGGCACGCCTAACCGCACAGCTCTGGATTGCAGGAAATCACGGGTGCGGGTTTTGTTCAGTACCATAGCGCTGAAAAAGCCGGCAATCAGAAAGAATAAGGCCATTCGAAAGGTGTGGCTGATGAGTGCAAATCCCCCCGCGATATAGCTGGTTGATACATCCATCACCGCCCAGCCAATGAATACCGGCATAAACGACAAGCTGGCGTGAAACACAATCCCCAGTAGCAGGGCAAACGCCCGGGTGGCATCCAAATAATGCAGTCGGGTTGATGGACTCGTATTCATGGCTGGCTCCTTCTGGATGTATACTCTTAGTAAAAACTCACTGCGTCAATTTCGTAGTCAAATGCGGTGGGCTGAAGGCTGTATGCCACTATACTCAGGCTGGTTAAGTTGGTGGTATTCAGTGGTGTTTGTGCTGACCAGGCGCGTTTCATTTCCTTGAATGGGATCTTAACTTCATGAAACTTTCCGTCTGTTTTCACCACAACCGGTGACGCGTGAAAATCAAAATTGGTGATATCCAGACTGTTGGCCGACAGGTTGATATTTCCCTGGCTAATACGCACGCGCAGTTTAATTCCTTCAAACTCACTGACATCCTTTGCCTGCCCCAATGCGGCCAGAGGTAATACCGTGCTCGACCAGCCGGGCTGCCCCCGTGGCGGGGTAATTGTTCCGGTGACCTGCAAAATACCGTTTTTCACTGAGTGCGCGTCTTGTGTTGCACCGCCTGCCATAGAATCGTTCAAATACTGGCGCGGCTGGCCGTAGTGCGTATTGGTCGAGGCGGTAAAATCATCAATCATCGCAGTGGCATCGGCACTAAGCGAAAACACACTGCTGGATAACGCGACTAAGCCAGCCATCAACATCATTTTTCGATTATTGCTATTTGTTTTCATTTCTTTCACTCCGGTTTAAGGTAGATCCCGCAACAAGCACCGCGCTGTTGTGGGTAGGTACCTATAAGTGCCTGCAACACGAAATTAGGTGACAGGAAATTTTTTTATTTTTTTCTGTCACCTTTTGTTGCTGAGTTGGCACCTATAAAAAAACAGCCAGAGTGTTAAATATGTTTTCACAGCGAACGTCATTCGATAACGAACAGGATGCCTACCTGGTAATGCTTGCATTGGGCGGCAACAGAGAAGCGTTCTGCCAGATTGTAAAGCGGTATCAGACCCTGCTTTGCACGATTGCCTATTCCGCGCTGGGTGATATTAAACACAGTGAAGACGTCGCTCAGGAAACGTTTGTAGAGGCCTGGAAAAAGCTCGATACCCTGCACAATCCGGAAAAGCTCAAGTCCTGGTTATGCGGCATTGTGCGATTTAAAATCAGTCGTTTCAGGCGTCAGCAACCCACCAATGAGCAGACTGTAGACGACCCTGCGTTGCTCGAAGAGCACCCGGCAGAAAACGAAGAGCCCGAAGCGAAGGCTATGTCCCGCCAACAGCACGCCCTTATGTGGCAGGTGTTAAATAGCATGGATGAAACTTATCGCGAGCCATTGATTCTTTTCTACCGTGAACAACAATCGGTAGAACGCGTCGCGGCTGAACTGGAACTGACCACCGATACCGTTAAACAGCGTTTGTCACGGGGCAGAAACCTGCTGAAACAAGCCATGAGCCATGTGGTTGAGGAAGGGTTGAAACACAGTAAGCCGGGGGCCGCTTTTACCTTATCAGTCATGACTCTCATTAGCGGCATTTCTCCTCCTGCGAAAGCGGCAGCATTTGGTACCGGGACAGCGAAACTCGGCAGTGCTTTTAAACTCGCGACACTGCTCACGGTGTTAGCCGTATTTTCAGGTTTTATTAGCTCTTTCTTTGGCTTGCGCGCCGGCCTGGATCAATCCCGCACCCAACAAGAGCGCCGGCTCACCATTAAATCTGTTGTGTTGTTCTTTGTGGTTACCTTTGTGTATGTGGTGGCTATGTTTGGTTTAAAAGCGATAGCCGTTAATAATCCGAGCCTGATCACACCTATTACCTATGGCGCACAACTCCTGATACTGGTTATCGCCTGCAGTTTTGTTTGGCTGACTCAACGCATGCTCTATGCGATGCGAACCCTGCGTGCCCACGAGCGTATTTTTAACCCCGAGGCATTCAGGCATAACGCCGACCAACCCGGCTCGAAGCGGCGGGAATACATCAGCAAGCTTCAGCTGTTCGGCGTGCCACTGGTGCATTTTCAGTTTGGCATGCCCGAACATACCGACACACCGGCCTACGGTTGGATTGCCGGAGGTAGCCATGCTTATGGATTACTCTTTGCCTGGGGCGGCGTTGCAGTTGCCCCAATAAGTGTTGGCATTGTTGCAATGGGTGTAATTACGGTTGGCGCCGTGGGAGTTGGTATTATTAGCACCGGCACCATTGCAATAGGGCTACTCGCCTTCGGCGCCTCGGCGGTAGGTTACAAAGCCTATGCATCCTTGTCTGCAACAGGGTGGGAAAGCGCCTTCAGCGGTGGATTTTCACTGGCCAAAGAGGCCGCGGTAGGGCCCGTTGCAGTTGCTCGCTATGTGAACGATGACCAGGCCGTTGCCCTTACACATTTGACTGAATTTGGTTATGTCTATCAGTGGGTATTGGCCGCCATTGCGGTACTGGTTATTGTCCCTGCGGCCTGGCACGCCATGCAGGTCAGGCGGCGGATGAAGTCACCTCATCCACCGCAATCGTAGGCATGACACTTTACTTAGGCGTTGTATTACTCAGTTTAATCGCCTCGTCATTTATGACACGTACTTCGCGTTGTGGGAACGGGATTTCAATGTCGTGTTCTCGCAGCGTCTCAAACACAATGAGCAGTAAGTCCCCACCGACGCGGTTTTTACCGTCATCGACGCCTTCCATCCAGAACTCGACAAACATATTCACACCAGAATCACCAAAGCTGTCAATTTCGCAGTCCGGGCGTTCCTCAAAGGGAATGTCATCACCACTGATCACCTGAGGATGTTCAGACACGGCTTCTTTAATAATTTCCACCATAGCGCGAATATCCGTTTTGTAAGCCACGGAAAAGTCGATTCGATAGCGCTGTTTCGGGTCCTTATGCGTCCAGTTGATTAGCAGTGAATTGATGAACTTCTCGTTGGGCACCAGGATGTCTTTGCCATCGTAGGTTTCCAGCACGGCATAACGCATTTTAAATTCGCGCACGAAGCCTTTGCTGCCATCGTCCAGCTCAACAAAGTCCCCTACGGTCAGTGAACGGTCGAGTAAAATAATGATGCCTGAAATAAAGTTTGAGGCGATTGTTTGCAAACCAAGACCAAGGCCGACACCCAGCGCACCACCGAACACCGCCAGCGCCGTCAGATTAATACCCATGATGTTCAGCAATAGCAGGAAAATCACGCAGAACATGGCCACTTCAAAGAGTTTGGCAAACACTTCTTTGGTCGAGACATCAAACTCTTTGTGGTTGCGAATAATGTCTTTACCAATGGAGTTGGACGCCCTGCCCAGCCAAAACAGCAGTACACCGAAAATCAGCACCCGCGCGATGCCATAGGCAGAAATATCGACGTTACCTACATTGAAGGAAATCGACTCCAGTGCATGGATAACGTTTGGCAACACGTTTATCAAATGCAGAAAGACAATCGGCAGCCCTACCCAGCGCAAAAAATTAGCGATACCGGTACTGCTAACAAACGCACGAATAAAGGAATTCAGGAAGATCATCACCGCAATAACGACAGCGATTTCCAACAACCACGCATCAAGCTGATACTGCTTACCCAGCACGGATGTAAGCTTTAACAGGGTAATGGTGAATATCGGGAAGAATGTCCCACCAGCGCGATACCCCAGAACCTGCAGCGAGTGCGCCCCTTCCTGCGGCTTCTCCCGCGTTAGGGTAAATTGTTGTCTGACTTTGGCTGAAATTAACCAGGCAAACAAATAGATAAGTAGGATTGCTCCGGCCTGATAAATAAACGTCGGGCTTACAACCGCGTCCTGAAACAACTGAAACTGTTGTTTAATTTCCGCAACCAGCGTGTCCATGACGGCACCAATGTAAAAGGTAGATTGCGCATGTTGTAACGCTAAATGGCGGCGGGGTAAAGCATTTACTGTTGTTTAATTCCGCTGGTTTTCCAAAAGCCGCTTACAGCCAACCCTTCTGTCTGGCAATGCGAGCGGCTTCAATGCGGTTTGAGGCATTCAACTTACTGGACGCGCTGGAGAGATAATTTCGAACGGTCCCCGGAGAAAGGTGCATTTCACTGGCAATTTGCTCGGTTTGTTTGCCATCGGCAGCCAATTTCAACGCCCTGCGTTCTTTGTCGCTTAGCGGGTCGGCTTCTTCCCAGGCATCCACGATTAGTTCCGGTGCGATAATTTTTCGCCCTTGCATCACCCGTCGAATAGCATTGGCTAAATCATCGCTGGGCGCGTCTTTTAACAGGTACCCTTTAACGCCGTAATCCATGGCCCGACGCAAATACCCTGAGCGGGCAAAGGTTGTCAGGATAATGACCTTACTGGTTAGTTGGCGCTGTTGAATACACTGGGCCAGTTCGAGCCCTGTCATTTCCGGCATTTCAATATCGGTTATCACGATATCGGGCGTCAGTGCTTCAGCCATCGCCAGGGCCTCCTTGCCATTACTGGCTTTACCTACCACCTGCATGTCGGGCTCTAAATCCAGCAGTGCAGACAGTGCCCCTAACAGCATGCCCTGGTCTTCTGCAATAAGAATGGTTGTCGCCGTCGTCATAATGGCACCTTCACAGTAATATTAAATCCATCTTTACAGTCGAAACAAATGTCACCGCTGAGCTGTGACACGCGCTCCCGCATCCCTTTTAAGCCGTTGCCCTCTGGCGCTTGTTTACTGTTTCCATTGTCTTTAATGGCTAACGTCAACTGGTTGCCTTCCACTTCAAGGGTAATCTGGCAGCGGTTGGCATTGGCATGTTTTACCAGATTGGTAACGGCTTCCCGCACAATAAACGCAAGTGCACTGTCTACATGGGCAGGCAGAGTGCGTTCCTGTACGGTATAGTGAAATGCCACGTCCACTGAATTAAGCAAGGTTTTGGCATTGGCCAATTCCGAAGCCAGATCCTTTTGCCGGTACCCGGTAACCGCTTCCCTTACGTCAGACAGCGCACTTCGGCTTATTTGCTCCAGCTCGGCGATTTCCTGCCGGGCTTTGTCAATATCGTGGTCAAACAGTTTTTGCGCCAGCTGTGCTTTCATGGTGAGCATTGAAAACGTGTGGCCAACCAGGTCGTGCAGGTCCCGGGCGATACGCTCCCGCTCAGCGGTGGTCGCCAGCCGCTTCACTTCTTCCTGGGTCAGCTTTAACTCTGCATTCTTCTTAGCCATCTCGCGCTGGAAAACATTCACGCCACCTATCATGACAGAGAATATCAGCGCTGGTGCATAGAAATACGAAGGTAAATCCCGAAGCCAGGCCAGCAGCACGATGTACACCAACACGGCGCCTATGGTAGCAATGCTCTGCTTCGGCGGCCCTACATGGGAGGCAAAAGCACTGGCATACACAAAAAACACGCCAGCGCCCGGATTCACCAGCGTCATTAGCGAACCAATCACACAAATACCGGCAATGTATTTCAGGGTTTGATGCCCGGTCACCCAATAAGCCCGAAAATAACAGGCAAGAAAAGCCGTAACCCCAAATAGCGTAAGCCCTATATGCCAGGCTGGCGGGTCATAAAAGAAAAAGTGGACGAAGAACATCCCCAGATACACCAGCCACAGGTAGGGCAAACCCCCTACCTCACTGTCAGCGGGCAATAACTTACGATGCAGAGCGATTGCCACGCGGCTTAACGATTTAATCATGGTTACTCAAATTCGATATTGTCGAGTTCAAAGGCAAACTCAGGCGTTGCGGCGCCGGCCACCCAGCCGATCCCTGCAACATTGCGCCAGTCAACGCCGCCGATATCGGCGAGTGCGATAGACACGCTTTGGCATTCACTGGTGACGTTAAAGCTCACTTCACTGGGTCGTGCCGTTTGCGGGTTCATTACCATCAGACGAAACTGACCGGGTGTGCCTTTCACATCGAACACTATACGCTTGAAATTACTCAGATTGTAGCCGCTACTCACAGATTCCCCGAGCATTAAAAATGTGCCAGCCCAAGGGTACGGAAATTGCCGGCCAATTCGGCCTTTCACCCGCAAAGCACCGCTTCCGCCGCATCCTGCCTCTACATGAGTAATGGTAGCGGTTGAGTCTCCCTGCATTATGTTGTCGGTGGATACGACAAACTGATTGCCTAATTGCGGTGAAAGATCACTATCAAACTGACTGACCAAACCCGATTCCGGGGTTTCACCGGTTTCAACTTCCGTCTCGAATAAGGACGGCACCCTGAACCCATTTTTCACAATGATGCGAATAGATTGGGTATGTCGAATATCTTCACGTGGATCGCGTTCCAGCAGAATAAAATCGGCTCGAGCGCCCGGTTGCAGCGTACCCCGCTCACCTATAGCAAAACGAGAATAAGGTAAATACGTGGCCGCCTTTAAGGCGTCGGTGGGCGACAATCCACTATCGACCAATAGCGCCAGTTCATCGTGCAGGCTGATTCCATGCGCGGTCCCCTGATTCGGCGAATCCGTGCCAGCCATAATCTGAATACCGGCTTCATGCATGCGGCGCGTATTGTCCAGCGCAATAGCGAAGTAGTCATCAGATACCCGGCTCGACGCAATGTCATGGACAATGGCATATTCAACGTCGGCGCTTATGCTTCCGCTGAATGCAGAATCACTCACCAATGCTCGTCCCCGCCCCTCGCCAGCAATGGAAGCCAGTATCGATAAGGTCGGAATAACGAACATGTTTTGCGAGGTCATTTGTGCAATCAGTTCGTCGCTGGCACGCGCACCACCAAAGGTGTGTACCAGTCCGTCGGCGCCAGCTTTAGCGGCATGCTCAGCCGATACCACATCCATAACGTGCACGACAGCCAGTACATTATTGGCGTGTGCCGCTTTGACTACTGCACTTAATGTAGCGTAATCAATGGAAGTAAAACGCCCTTTGTGATCAGCATCACTGGCTGACGCGTCATACACGATTTTGATATAGTCACTGCCCTCTGCCAGTCGGGCTGCAACGAAGGCATCGGCTTCTTCAGCAGAGGCAATAGTCGGGATCTCAATACCATATTCTGTGCCGTGGCCGCCCGCACTGGTTACCAGCACACCCGATGAAAACAAATCCGCTTCCTGGCGGAGCGACAGCGCATTGCGCTCAGCGCTTTTAGGCGTAAAAAAACGCAGGTCAGTAAACATATCCAGTGTGGTGGTAACACCGTACTCAAGGGATTGTTTCAGTGCATTGCCCCAGCTATGAGTATGTGCATCGATTAATCCCGGGATGATATAAGCACCTTGTCCGTCAATTTGTTCGATATCAGACGCGGTAGTTGTATCGAATGGCTCTGCAATACGACCATCCTCAATGCTCAGACTGGCATGTTCATGCCACTGCTGACCATCAAACACAGTGACATTGACGATTTGGTAGCGCCCCGACGCTGGCCAGCTCGCTGGCCGGGCGTCGTTTTCCGCTGGTACCGGTGACACTTCTGGGGTCGGTAACACGCTAAGAACTATCCCTACCAGCGCGATACCTGCTATGACAATAAATGAAAATCGCATGTTGCTCTCCCTACTTAACCACGATTATCGACACGTTTAAACTGTCTTACTGACAGCACCAAAAACACCAGAGTAAATGCCAACAACGCACCGGCATGCAGATACCATGGTGAACCAGCATGATTACCCTGAACTAACAACGCCAGTTGTGCAAGGTGGTAGGCAGGAAACGCATTTGCCAGCATTTCCATGGAATTAGGAAACAAGTGAATGGGTACCCACAACCCCGACAAAAAGGCCATTGGCAAATAGATAACATTCACCACAGCAGGCGCCGCTTTCGCCGATACTGACAACCCGATGAACAAGCCAATTGCACAAAAAGGCAATGTACCGGCAAGCACCGCCACCAGTGTAAGTACCCACTGACTTCGTGTCATCACCACATCACCAAATACGGCGCCCAATGCAAACAAACTCAGAATAATCAGCAAAGCGAACAACATGGCAGTAGCAATCCGGGCAGCAAAATAGCTGCTGACGGGCATTGGGCTGACTAATTTTAAACTTAGGATCCCTTTGTCTTTGTCGGTCGCCACATCAGCGCCAAAGGAAAACAATGCCGGTCCTATTGCACCGAAAACGGCATAGGTCGCCATCATGTATTTGGCAGCATTGCCCGGGTTTCCGCCTATGGCATTAAACAACAGACCGAAAAACACGTAAAACATCACCGGGAACGCCAGACTCGGGATCACAAAAGCAGGACTACGAAAGGTCTTTAGCAGCTCGGTTTGGGTCTCCAGCATCAGGATCTGCCAACGCTTCGACAACGATAAGGGAATAGGTTGAAATTGACTCATGCTGACATCTCCTTTGCAGGTACTGCGTGTTCCTGAGTGGGTTGGGTTAGGTGTAAAAAGGCATCTTCCAGCGAAATGCCGGCTACGGTGAGGTCCTGTAACACAATGCCGGCGTCGAATAACGTCTTCAGGTGTGCTTCGGGGGTTTGCGAATGCAGCTCGATATAGTCACCGCGGCACTGAGCTACGCATCCGGGAATCGCTTGCTCAATGGCACCAACGCCGCCGTTACTGCGAAAACGAATTCGCTTACCGCCCAACTGCGCTTTAATCGCTTCCGGCACGCCTTCGGCTACGACTCGCCCTTTGGCCAGTACAACAATGCGATCAGACAACGCATCTGCCTCTTCGAGATAATGAGTAGTCAGCAGCACCGACGTGCCATTGGCAGCCAGCGCGCGTATGCAGGACCAAAACTCGCGGCGAGCCGTCGCATCAAGCCCCACCGTGGGTTCGTCCAGAATAACCAGTCGCGGATTGCCAATAATCGCCATAGCGAACAACAAGCGCTGTTTTTGCCCACCCGATAAGGTTTGTACTTTGCGTTTTACCAGGTCGGTGAGCAGCGCCGTATTCAGCACATACTCCAAAGGCTGGCTGTGCGGATAATAGCTGGCAAATAACCGCAGTTGTTCAATCACGGTCACGTTGTCCGGCAGGGCGGCGCTTTGCAGCATCACGCCCATTTGCTGTTTGGCAGCCCAATGCCCGGCCGGGTAACCAAGCACCGTAACTTCACCTTTATCGGGCGTTAGCTGACCGAGCAGCGTGCTTATGGTGGTTGTTTTACCCGCGCCGTTTTCGCCTAATAGCGCAACGACTTCGTTCGGCTGTATATACAGATCGATGGCGTCTAATGCCGTTTCTTTACCAAACTGTTTAGACAGCTGGCGAAGACTAACCAGTGGATGTTGATGTATGTGCATATTGATTCTCCCTACTATGAGAATCAGTATGCCGGGAGCGGCTTGTGAGGATAACTAGCAAGTGTCACTACTTTAATATGACATTTGTCATGATATCGACGTAGCCATTAATCCTGATGGCGCATGGCTTCGACAAATAACGAAAAAGCCGGTGAATACTGGCTGCGATTCGGATAATACAAATAGTAACCCGGAAATTCATCACACCAGGGTTCCAGTACGCGGACTAACCGGCCATCGGCAACAGCGTCTTTCACCATATCCTGAGGTAAATAAGCCAGCCCTACGCCTTTCAATGCGGCGTCCCGAATGAAGAACGACTTGTTGACGGTAAGCTGTCCCTCAACGCGCACGTTCACTTCGCGCCCGTCTTTTTCAAAGTCCCATACCAGTAATCGCCCATAGGTGGGTAACCGCAAATTAATGCAGCGGTGCTCCGACAGATCACGTGGACTTTCCGGGATCCCATATTTTTCAAAATACGCAGGGGAGCCAACCACAGCCATTCGCAGCGGCGGGGATATACTCACGGCAATCATGTCTTTTTCAAGGCTCTCACCGAGCCTGACACCGGCATCAAATTTGTCGGCTACGATATCGGTAAGCGCATAGTCCACCGACATTTCGATATGAATGTCCGGGTAATCCTGCATGAACTTCAGTATTTTTGGCCACAACACATTGCGGGCAGCGTGCTCTGCGGTAGAAATGCGGATGGTGCCAGACGGACTGTCCTTTAACGCGTTCAACGAATCGAGCTCGTTTTCGATATCCTGCAGCCGGGGCGCAACCGAACTGTAGAGCTTACGGCCGACTTCGGTTAACGACACACTGCGCGTAGTACGGGTTAACAAGCGCAAACCGAGGCGAGATTCCATGCCCTTAATGGTATGACTCAGTGCCGACTGGGATACCGACAATCGGGCGGCCGCCCGGGTAAAGCTTTCTTCTTCTGCAACAGCGATAAAGGCAATTAAATCGTTTAAGCGGGTTTTCATGGGTCATGATCTTATTGTTTGACGACTACCTTATCAGAAACACCCCATACATGCTGCTATTCACGTAGAGGAAGAGAGACAGCGAGACGATGCGTTGGGTGCATTGAACAAGCTGCCTCTGGGCACAAACTTTCTTTACGCTAGCCTTTTGCGATTTGCGGGGCAAATGGCTGCTCATACAATCTCTTACCCGTCCCCTGATAAAGCGCGTTAGCCAGCGCAGGAAAAATAGGCGGGAATGGCGGCTCGCCGAGGCCGGTTGGATCGGTATCACTTTGAACAAAACTCACGCTGATGTTTTTGGGGATCTCGTTCATGCGAATCATCCGGTATCTGTCGAAGTTCTGTTTGTCGGGTTTGCCATCGGTAAAGGTCATCTCGCCATACATGGCATTGCCAATACCATCAATGACAGCCCCCTCCACCATATTGACCGCCCCTTCGGTGTTCACAACAATGCCGCAATCAAGCACACTAAACACATTATTAATCTGCGGATTGCGTTGATCCGCGGCGTCCAGTGTGACTACATGCGCGGCATAGGAGTTGTGACAATAATAAACCGCCACACCTTTGGGCGTAGTGGCGGGTATGCTGTCCCAACCGGATGTTTCCCGCAATTGATGTAGTACCCCTGCATAACGTGCCGCGTCGTAATCGTTATTGCTACCCACCGGGTTTTGTTGCGCCCGCTTCAACAACGATAAGCGTAAATCTATCGGGTCCTGACCCATTGCTTCTGCCACTTCGTCTAAAAACGCCTGTTCGGCCATCGCCATAAAATTGGAGCGCGGTGCACGGAAAGCCCCGACCGTAATGTTGGAGTCGATCTCGGCACCCTCTGCAAGGTAATTGTCTATTGCGCCAGCCGGAAAACGGTGCTCATGTACACAGTGTTCAGGCACACCCACCCCGCTAACCTGATAAGCAGTGAGTTCGTTTTGCTCATTCAACGCCGCTCGCAATTTTACCGAGTAGGTCGGCCGGTATATACCCATGGTCATGTCGTCTTCGCGGGTGTAAATAAGCTTTACCGGTTTGTTGACTTTTTTCGAAATCACCGCGGCTTCAACCAGATAATGAGAATACGCCCGGCGACCAAACCCACCACCCATTCGCTTCATGTCTATATTAATGTTGTCCGGTGAAATGTTTAAACGCTCTGCCAGTGTTTGGCGAATAAAAATCGGCCCTTGCAACGGCCCGGAGACATTAACGACCTCACCGGTTGCATCGGCAAAAAAGTTCATCGGCTCCATGGTGTTATGCGCAAGATAAGGCGCGTAGTAAGTACTTTCGACAACGCGTGCTGCGTTAGCGAATGCGGCTTCCGGATCGCCATCGCGGCGCAATTCACGCAGTCCTTCACGTTTACCGCTTAACACATCGGCCATGGCTTGCTTGTGGTCTGAGGTATTTTCCAGTCCGCCTGGTACTTTTATCACTGCTGGCGAACCAAATCGGTCAATGGTTTCTTCATAGCCATCAAACGTTTTCCATTTTGCATTGAGGGCTTTTTTGGCCTTCATCACCTGCCATGTGGAGTCGCCCACAATGGCCACCATGGTGGGAAACGCGGTCACATCAAAGTAATTCTTCGTGTAGTCGGGCTCGAGCGCTTCAAAGACAAACGCATCGCGAATCCCCGGCATGGCTTTGATCGCATCTGTATCAGCACTGACCAGGGTTTGCCCGAAAGCTGGAGCATGTACGATCATGGCAATCAACATGCCATCAACTTGCGTATCCATACCAAACAAAGGTTTGCCGGTTACGATCTCCCGCCCTACCAGATTCTTTTTAGCAGACCCAATCAGACTAAAATCATCGACCGATTTTACCGCTACATTTTCAGGTACCGGCAAGGTAGCCGCCAATGATGCCAATTCTCCGTACGTCGCCTGTTTGCCCGATGCCGCATGCTTTACTATTCCCTGATGCGTCGTTAGCGATGCCATTGGCACATTCCAACTGCCTGCTGCAGCTTGCATTAACATATGCCGCGCTGCTGCGCCTGCCATACGCAACCCGCTCCATGCGCGCCGAATTGACTGGCTGCCACCCGAGAATTGTCGTTCATATAACGCCGGGTCATAGGGTGCCTGCTCCGCAACGACAGATTGCCAGTCCGCATCGAGTTCTTCTGCGAGGATCATTGGCATTGAGGTCATCAGGTTTTGGCCAAACTCCGGATTTGGCACCATTGCGGTAATGGTGCCACTACTGGCGATGTGAATGTATGCATTCAGGCTAAACAGTTTGTCTGGGAGAGAATCTGCGTCACTGCGTGCAGCCAGCGCTGCGCCAAGCCAGGAAAAATTGATCATCAAGCCACCACCGGTTGCGGCAGTCGCTTGCAAGAAGCGTCGGCGACCCAGTGAAGTCGGCAACGTTTGCGTCGAATGTGGTGTTTTCATGATGTAGCTCCCTATACGTTTACCACGTCAATCGACGCAGACTTGATGGCAGCTTTAATTCGATAGTAAGTCGCGCAGCGGCAGATATTCCCGCTCATACTGGCCTCTATAGCCTTGTCATCAGGGTTAGGGTTTTGTGCAAGTAAGGCCGCGGCCGACATGATCTGACCTGACTGACAGTAACCGCATTGTGCAACGTCGTGCTCCAACCAGGCTTTTTGCACCGGGTGTTCACCGTTTTCCGATAATCCCTCAATGGTCGTAATTGCATTCTCTCCTACTGCCGAGACAGGCAGTTGACAGGATCGCATTGCACTGCCATTCACATGCACAGTACAAGCACCGCACATGGCTACGCCGCAACCGAACTTGGTGCCGACCAGTCCCAATTCATCGCGCAACACCCACAATAACGGGGTGTCAGCATCGACATCCACCTGATGGGAAATTTGATTCACAGATAACGTATATCGTGGCATGTGTGCACTCCTGGCAGCTTCAATAAAAATGGCTAACTACCACTATAGCAACCCCTTGAATAAGCACTATTGAATTATTCCGCAAAGAATCATGAGTAATATTCATTAATTATCACACTAAATGTAAACCAAAAGTAATGAGCTGGTTACTATTTGTAATTGGAAAGGAACGACAAAGTCGCTTAAGGTCGTGATCCGAGTGTCACCTCAATGCTCGTGAAGAAGTAAAAGATGGCGCTCATTTTCTTGGGGGGCTGACCTGACAGACGGTTCGGTCAGCACGCTGCCTAACCCTGCTTGCATTATTCAATTGTGTTGGAAACCTTGGCGCAGAGTAATGCAATGATGGGTAACGACTGTCGCCGAATAGGACGACATACAGGGGAAAAGATGAAGTTTGAAAGAATAAATCCGCTTACGGGTGAATGTGCCAGTACGTCAATTGCCATGCAGCCCGGCGATATGGCATCGATTGCCAATACTGCGCAATCCGGGTTTGAAGCCTGGTCTCAAACCGGTCCGAATACACGCAGGGCTGTACTGTCAAAAGCTGCAGCTGCACTCGAAGCGAAAAAAGACGCATTTGTTGATGCGATGATGAACGAAGTCGGCGCCACGGCTGGTTGGGCAATGTTTAATTTAACGCTGGCTGCGTCTATGCTCAGAGAAGCCGCCGCCCTTACCACTCAAATTGGCGGCGAGACTATCCCTTCTGACAAACCCGGCTGTCTTGCTATGGCAGTAAGGGAACCCGTAGGTGTGATATTGGGCATTGCGCCCTGGAATGCACCTATTATTCTGGGTGTCAGGGCCATATCCACAGCGCTAGCATGTGGCAACGCGGTCATTTTAAAAGCGTCTGAATTATGTCCTCGCACACATAGCCTCATTATCGAAGCTTGTGCTGAAGCTGGCTTCCCCGATGGCACTGTTAATATTGTTACCAACGCTAGCGCAGACGCAGCCGATGTAGTGGGTGCACTTATTGATCACCCCGCAGTAAAACGCATCAATTTTACCGGTTCAACCGCAGTCGGTCGCATTATTGCCAAACGGGCTGCCGAGCACTTAAAACCCGTCTTGCTGGAGCTTGGGGGTAAAGCCCCACTACTGGTGCTCGACGACGCAGACCTCGACGAAGCAGTAAAAGCTGCGGCGTTTGGCGCATTTATGAATCAGGGCCAAATTTGTATGTCTACAGAACGGTTGATCGTTAACGAAACCGTTGGCGACGCTTTTGTGGAAAAACTTCAGGCCAAGGTCAACACTATGCCCACCGGCGATCCCCGGGAAGGAAAAGCGCCCTTGGGCGCCGTGGTAGACGAGCGCACCGTGTCCAAGGTGAACAGCCTCATCGACGATGCAGTGAGCAAAGGCGCACGTCTGGTATCTGGTGGTAAAAGTGACAGCGTATTAATGCAAGCCACCGTGCTCGACCGGGTGACACCGGCAATGAAAATATACCGGGAAGAAAGCTTTGGACCCATTGTTGCCGTGATACGCGCACAAGACAGTGAAGACGCTGTACGCATAGCAAACGACAGTGAATATGGCCTGAGCGCTGCTATTTTTACCCGCGACAGTGCCAAGGGACTTACCCTGGCTAAGCGTATCAAGTCGGGGATATGCCACATTAATGGCCCGACTGTGCACGACGAGGCACAAATGCCATTTGGCGGCGTAGGCGCATCAGGTTACGGACGATTTGGTGGCAAAGCAGGGATTGATCAATTCACGGAGTTACGTTGGATCACGCTGGAAACCCAGCCAGGTCATTACCCTATCTAGCCGCTGTGCCCCGCCACGGCCACCGGGATTACCCGGTGGTCTGTGCGCGTTAATACTGCCTAAAAAAACATATCGTGCGTAATTCAACTCAAGCCGATGCCAGAATTGGCAAGATAGCCCGAACCTGTCCGCGCATCGCTTGCTTGGCAACGGCAATACCCTGTACACACTTCGCCACGGCCCTGAGCTGGTCCAGAAATAACCGGGCAGCAGGCGACGGTTGCGATGCTTTGCGCATAGTGACCCCAATGGGCCGGTAAGTCTCGGGCAGCTCCACCGGCAACACGTCCAGCAGACCACACTGCTTTTCATAATAGATCTGATGCTCAGACAACAATGCGACTCTGTCGCTGTCGATCAGAAGACCGCGGACCATCGACAATGAGCTGGTGTGAATAGCTTGTTTCGGCATACTCAAACGATATCGCTGCAACAGCTCATTAAACAGATGCCAGGCTGGAGAACACCGCGCCGGCAACACCCAGGCTAACTCGGGTAGCTGTTGCAAGGTTATCTGTTGCTGTGTCATGAGCGGATGATCTCGTCTGGCTATAACAGATAACTTGTCTTCGAACAGGATCTCAGTGGTGATGTCGGCCTCTTCATCATGCTCACGCACAGCACCCACAATGAGATCGATGTCACCACTTCGCAGCGCCGCTTCCATGGTTTCGTAAGAGCCTTCCTGGGTTGTCACATGTAACTCGGGATGGTCACGTAGCACCTGATTAATGGCCTTGGGCGTAATATAGGTGCGGGTATAAGGTAAGGTACCTATACTCACTGTGCCTTGCGTGACGCCATTGATACTTTCAATATCTTCCAGACAACGGCGTATCTCGGCGAACGCCATTTTTACATGCATAGCCAGAATTTTGCCAAACGCCGTGGGCGACACCCCATCCGGTTCAGACTCAAACAGACGCAGTTTAAGCCACTCTTCCATTTGCCTGACCGAGCTGTAAACCGACGCTTTTGAATTACCCAACATATCGGCCGCACATTGGATCCGCTTGGTTTCGAACAAGGCAATAAACGCCGCCAGACGCTTGTAACTGACGTCCATAGAAAATATAGGAATGCGCTGATACGGGCGCGCATCGCGTACAAAACTACTGTACACCTCGCCCGCTTTTTGTAGCTCATCCAGGGCCAACTGTGCCCGTTTTGCCACGGCTTTGCCGTATACCGTGGGTTTCATCCCGGTTGGTGTACGTTCAAATAAACGGCAATTCAAACTCGCTTCCAAATCATTAATCGATTTGGTTACTGCTGTTTGCGAGCGATTTAACGCCTTTGCCGCCTTAGTGACATTTTTGGTGCGGTTTACCACAATTACTGCTTTCAATTGTCGCAAACTCAGCGCCGGTACATCATTTCTCACAATGTAAGTCATGTTAACCTCACCAATCAGCATGAAGAAACACATACCAGCCATGAAAAACGGTGACCGTTAATTCAGACGCCTTCCCCTAACGCCGGCCAGCTTTGTATTGATGCTGAATGAATGGAAATTAGTGACCCATGAAAAACACTATCGCCGTTCACCATAACACTATTTTTACAAAGGAGCGCCGTCATTTCGGCTTTCCGTTGTGATAGTTCATGATGAACGCCCAGTAAATCTAACATGTCCCGGCATAGACAACCATGCATGTAAATTAAAAGTGATAGCTTTGTTACTTTTTCTGATTGGTGACAACAATCCAACCTCTTTAAGGTGATTTTTAGCCTTTACACAAACACCATAAAAACAATCTTAAAGAGAGTAACGATGAACACACACCTTGAATCAGGAAAACACGACAAGTCGTTGCGGGTGCGTCCGCTGTGCGCGGCCATTGCACTGATCTTGTCCAGCCAGGCCAGTTTGGCGCAAACAGAACAAAGCGACAGCGATGAACCCGCACTGGAGAACATTATCGTCACCGCACAAAAACGTTCTGAGTCTATTCAGGAAATCCCCATTGCCATGCAGGCTTTATATGGCGACCAACTGAAAAAGATGGGCATTCAGAAAGCCTCGGACATCACCCGTATCTCGCCCAACGTGAATATTTCAGGGCAGAATGCCGCTAACCAACAAATCAATATTCGCGGTGTTGGCACCAGTGACTTCTTTGGCACAGCCACCGGCGCGGTGGGGATATACATGGATGAGGTCACCATGAGTGCCCCGTATTTGTCGGGGGTCGGCCTGTTTGATATGGAGCGCATAGAAATATTGCGTGGCCCGCAAAACTCCCTGTTTGGCCGCAACACCACAGGTGGCGCGGTGAACTACATTTCCAATCAGCCTAAGCTGGATGGCGATGCGGAAGGCTATATTTCGGTCAATGTGGGCAACTATGGCCTAATCGATCTCGAAGCAGCAGGCACCCTCTCGCTGTCAGATAACGCCGCCTTGCGGCTGGCCGCAAAGTCCTATCAGCGAGACGGTATATGGAATGACCTGTCCAGTGGTGACGATGAATTTGGCGACAAGGAAAGCCAGTCATTCCGGGCAACGCTTCTTTTCGAACCGGCTAAAAACACCCAAATCACCGCGAACCTTCATGTCGCGAATGAAGACAGTCAGATGGATCCGGTTCGCGCCGTCGGCACCCGTATCGAGAATGGCGTGCCAGAGCGCGGGCCACTGCCCACAACCCGTTTTGCCGCGGGCGAGCAAATCAATTTCGAACGCTACTATCCCAACACCTTCAACAATCAGGGCGACAATCCGTCTACTGACGACTGGCACGATGTGTACGTCAACCATTCGCAGCCGTTTGAAATGGATAATGTCGGTGGCTACCTGAAAATTGTCCACGACATGGACTGGGCCTCTTTTTCTTCCATTACCTCCTACGACAGTACGGATGTACGCTGGGGCTATGATGTTGGCGGTAACGCTAACCCGGGTAATGTCTCTAACCTCAGCGTGTTTATTCACGAACAGTTAGGCGGCCCCGCTCCGGCACCCCAGGCTATTCAGGCAATTAACCAGGACCAGGAATACGAGCAATGGAGCCAGGAGTTCAGACTAATTTCTGACGATGATGCGCCCTTTAAATGGATAGCCGGGCTGTATTTCTTCGGCGAGGATGCCTCTCTGAGTCAAAACATTAACTTTGGCATCTCTGCCCTGCCCTATGGCGGACCACCAGCAGGGGGCGGTTTGGTTATCCTGGCATTTGGCGGCAATCCTGCCAGTAATCAAACGTCATTCTCGGTTGCGGAAGTCGAGAACTTCGTTTGGTCGCCTTATGTGCATACCGAATTTGAGCTGACCGACAAACTCGATCTGACGTTCGGCTTGCGCTACACCCATGATGAAAAACGCTTGCCCAGCCTGATTGTGGGTAACCTCGACAATACGTTGCGTCCGCATGGCTTTTTCTGGGACAAAGAAAACTCCCTTGCCGTTTCTGCTGAATACCCGCTGTGTGATTTGGATGGCGATGGCAACCTGTTCAGCGGCGGCACCCCAGACAACCGGGGAACGTTGTGCCGCCAGGACATCGGTGGTCCACAGGAAGATCTCACCTTCAGTGAGCTGGGCGGGAAAATTGGACTGGACTACCAGTTCAATCGGGATTTATTTGCCTACGCCAGCTTCTCACGGGGGTTCCGTTCGGGCAAAAGTGATGTCGAATTCATCCACGGCCCTCATACCGGTATTCCCCGCCAGAACGTGGATGTGGAAATTCTTGATGCAATGGAAGTGGGTTTCAAGTCCACCCTATTGGAAGGCACGTTACAACTAAACGGTGCGCTGTTCTATTACATCTGGGAAGACCAGCAACAGTTCTTCGTCGGCCCCAGCGGCCCGGATTTTGTGAACATCGACGAGTCTGAATTAAAAGGTCTGGAGCTGGAGTTTCGCTGGGCGTTACCGGCAGAGTTCCGACTTCAGGGTGGTATAGGATTGCAGGATACAGAAATCACGAAATCCTCTGACGAAGCCGCCGCACAAGTGGGTCACGAATTACCCTTCGCTGCCGACGCCTCGGCGAACCTGATGCTCACCAAATCACTGGTGCTGGACAACAGTATCATCGACTTCCAGATAGACTACCAGTATCGCAGTTCGCCGAAAGCATACGCCACAGAGCGCGCACTTATCGATGAACTTGAGGAAACCAATCAGATCAACGCCCGCGCAGTATGGACCTTCGGCGACTTTGAAGAATATGAAGTCACTGTTTACGGCAACAATATTACCGGTGATAAACGCTGTACCTATAAGTGGGAACTAACCGCCGTCGGCGGCTCTGCCTACTGTATTGCCAACGAAGGTACGCCCATGTACGGCGTTATTGGTAAGTGGCGATTCTGATCCTGCTTTTCTCATACTGAACCACAGGTCAGGTAGCTCAGTTTGCCTGACCTGAATTTTTTCGCGCTTTACTTTCTGGAGGTTGTTATGGGAGGCGCAACACACAATGCCGGGTCACAACGCGACATCGTCGTTGTCGGTTTAACAGGGATTGGATGGGTGCTATTAGTGACCGCGTTGGTTATTTTTGCATTCAACCAATGGTGGGGACATGACCATTTTGTGCACTGGGTAAGTTATGCGTTTATGTGTGCAACACCGTTTCAGATCATGCAGGCAGTGGTTTGGCACAACAGCATACCGGCTCGTATCTCGGGCTTGTCTCAACCCGCAAAAGGACTCGCCATCGTCGGCTGTTTTATACTGGCGAGTATCATTGTTATGCCACTGCTATATTTTACTGTAGGTCAGGGCGCACTTACGCCTATATTACTGCATTTTGTTATTCAGTCTGTGGTGGTTACCCTATTTGTTATTCTGGCTTTGGGTTGCTGGCCAGTATCCCGCTTTTGTCGTACACCCGGCATTTGCGGCCTGGCTACCTTGGCTTTTTGTTACCTGCTTAATCTGGTGATATTTTGCATTTTTTACGACTATGCGATGTTCGAAGGCTTGCCCTTCTATGCTCACGTATTTGCGCCATCAGGACTTTTCAATGGCATAACAGCCCTGACATTTGCAGTTACCAGTGCCGCCATACTGATGCTCGCGACAATGCTGGATTTCTGGCCCATGTCTAAATGGGTCGACAACGCCAAACAGCCTTTGATGGGGGTTGTGACGATACTGGCTATTCTTGCCGTTGCCCTGATGGTTTATGGCATCTTTGTTCACTGGCTGGGCATGGACCCTATGGCATTTATGGTGAAAGGCCCTGTGTGTATTATCTTTGGTACCTTTCTGGTGCAAAACATGATGCAATTTCAGTTGCTGGCCAGCGTGCCGCAGCCCCAAAAAGGCTTGTTGAAAATTCTGCTCTGTGGATTATGCGCGGCACTGATGTACCAGCTGTATTTATGGGCTTTGCCTGTGATGGCAGGTACGGCTTTGCCTGCCGGACCCTCAGCCGGGTATGGGCAGGAAATCTGGATAGCCAGTGCAATGCTGGGGGTCACCTTTCCGATCATCAATTTTGTCTCTGGCGGGTTCGAATTCTGGCCTGTAAAACGCAATAAATAATCACCCTGACGCCTACCGAATGCCGCCCACCGGGCGGCATTTACAGCGGATAAATCAGCGATACGTTAATGAAATCCAGCCCCGGATTAGACTCAGTAATGCCGCCGTTGGAATAATGCATATAGCGCAGCGACACTGCCAGTCCTTCAGTTAACTGCATACGTAACCCCAGACGGTCTTCAAACTGAAACTTAGAGCCCATGTCTTTTTGGCCGAAATGGCGGTTTTCCAATAGTCCCACGCCAATGCCAAATTCGATTTCAGTGGGTATTGAAAACAGCCTTCCCAAGGGCTTTCTTAGCACTGGTGTAATAGCAAATACCGCATTACCATTGAGATCTGGCGCTGCACCTGACGCTTCCAGTTGAGTCAGGCTAAACTCCGTTGTTACCACAACTTTACCAAGCAGCGGTAGGTGGTAATCCCCGGGAGACCAGGGCGCAACGCCTATTCTTGCGCCGGCTATCTCGCCCTCGCCTTTCAGCACATCTACCGACATTTGGTTAAAGGCATTCACCGGTGCATGGTAAAGCGCTATCAATAAACTTAACGTGACCAACAAAAACTTGTGTCGTGTTAACCACACGTTCGACTTACCTCTCTTTTCTTCGTGATTAATAAAAGTGTGGCCTCAGGCACCGCGACCCGAAGCCATGGTCTGTGAGAAACTAACCAGGCTGTTGCCATTGCAACGCGCCGCTAAAGCTGCGGTACACCTCAACCAGGCGAAGGAAGTGTGCCTGTTCGATTTGTGCCAGTTGATCGCGGCTGGCGATAAGCTCGCGTTCGGTGTCTAGCAATTGCAGAAACTCCAGACTTCCCTCTTCGTAGCGGATCCTGGCGATATTCGCAGATTGCTGACTAGCCTTAAATTGCTGCTTAGCACTTGCTAACTGTTCGCGACTGAACTGGTAGTTCTGTAACGACAAATCCATGTCATTTACCGCTTCAATCACGCTTTGCTCAAAGCGCGCCAGCTGGGCGTCGGCTTCAGCATTTGACGCACGTACCTGCGCTTTCACTGCTGACCAGTTTAGTCCCGACCATTGCAACGTGGGCGCAATGCTCCAGCTTTGCGAGGCACTGTTTAATGCCAGACCTGGCGATGATAAAAAGCCCAGAAACCCGCTGACCGAGAGTGACGGATAAAGCGATGCGGTCGCCACACCAATATCGGCTACGGAAGCTGCAAGGGCACGCTCTGCACTGGCTACATCCGGGCGGTATTGCAGGTAGTTTTCGCCTTGCGCTACAGGCAATGGCGATCGCAATGTTGGTAAACTGGCGGCGCCGCCAAGTTCAAGCTCGTCAGCCTGACGCGCAACCAATGCAGCCAATGTGCGTTTAGCAGTTGCCTGCGCGATGCGCATGGACGGGATATCCGTTTCAACCCGGTGAATTTGTGTATCGATTTGCGCCAGCTCGAATGTGGTTGCGGTACCCGCATCAACCTGTGCCTGAACTACGTCCCGGCTTTGCTGTAAAAAAGCCAGGTTCATCTGCGCACACACTAAGCGAATTTGCGCACCGCGATATTGCCCATAGCTATTAACGACCTGACTGATCACCTGCAGTTGGGCATCGCGCCACAGCAAGTCAGCCTGTTCGGCTCTGGCTAAAGCGGCCTGCTCGGCGCGTACCAGCTTGCCAGCCAAATCAGCATCCCAGTTCAATGACAGTCCGGTATTGAAGCCGCGCAGCTGTACGCCATCGTCGGCGTCGAGCAACGACGTATTTTCAACCGCCTGATAGCCTGCGGACACACTGCCCTGAGGCCAACGCTGGGCACCAGATTCACTGAACACCGCTTGCGCACGGCGCACGTTGGCGAGCGCTTCGTGCAATGACCTGTTTTCCGTCAGCGCCAGCTCTATCAAAGACGACAAGGTCTCGTCCTCAAAAGCCTGCCACCAGCTTTTCACAGCATCGGCAGTTTGGTAGGACGTTGTCAGTTCAATAGTCGATACGTTATCGGGAGCCTGGTAATCAGGCCCCACTGCACAGGCAGAGACTATGCCGGTTAGCGTTAAAGCCACTGCAACACGAGTAAATTTATGCATGTGTCTCTCCTTCCGGTGATTGTGCTTTCGAAGCGGTTTCTGGCTGGCGCTTTGCCAGCAGGAAATAAAACAGCGGCGTTAATAGCAAACCGAAGATGGTCACGCCAATCATGCCGGAGAATACGGCTACACCCATTGCCTGACGCATTTCCGCGCCCGCGCCGGTAGAAAACACCAGTGGCGCCACCCCCATAATGAAGGCGATAGACGTCATCAGAATCGGGCGTAACCGCAGTCGGCCGGCTTCCAAAATAGCGTCCATGATCGACAGCCCCTGGTCTTGCAACTCTTTGGCAAACTCCACTATTAAGATGGCGTTCTTGGTAGCCAGCCCCACCAGCACAATAAAGCCAATCTGGGTAAGAATGTTGTTGTCGCCGCCGTATAGCAGTACACCGCTTAATGCCGACAGCAAGGTCATCGGAATGATCAACACAATGGCCAGTGGCAGACGCACGCTCTCGTATTGGGCCGCCAACACCATAAACACCAACACAATTACCAGCGGGAAGACCAACATATTGGCGTTGCCCGTCAGGATTTGCTGATACGTCAGCTCTGTCCATTCGTAGGTCATACCGTTGGGTAGGGTTTCAGCCAGGATCTTTTCAATCGCGGCCTGAGCTTCACCCGAGCTATAACCCGGCGCAGGACCACCATTAACTTCCGCAGTGGGAAAACCGTTGTAGTGCATGACTCTGTCGGGTCCGGCGACGTCACGAACCTGAATAAAGGAGTCCAAAGCAACCATTTGACCCGCCTGATTACGCACTTTTAGCTGACCCACTTGTTCGGCGGTCACGCGATACGGCGCATCGGCCTGCATATTCACCTGAAAGGTACGGCCAAACAGATTGAAGTCGTTTACGTACGTCGCACTCATGTAGCCTTGCAGGGTTTGGAACAACAGATTGAGATCGATACCCTGCTGTTTAGCTTTCTCGCGATCAATGTCAATGTCCAGCTGCGGTACATTCACCTGATAGCTTGAAAACACGCCGGCCAATACCGGATCCTGCCAGGCTTTCTGCATCACCTGCATAGTGACGTCATTGAGGGCTTCAAAGCCGTATCCTGCGCGGTCCTGAATTTGCAGACGGAAGCCACCAATAGTGCCCAGCCCCATCACCGGCGGGGGTGGAAAGATGGCCACGAACGCTTCCTGAATAGAGGCATACTTGGCATTAAGTGCACCGGCTATGGCATTCGCCGACAAAGACGGATCCGTGCGTTCTGCAAAGTCATCCAGCGTCACAAACACAATGCCACTGTTGGTGGCGTTGGTGAACCCATTTACACTCAGGCCCGGAAACGCAATGGTATTAGCAACACCAGGGTGCTCAAGGGCAATCTCGGACATCCGCGAAATGACACTGTCGGTTCTATCCAATGACGCAGCATTAGGCAGTTGAGCAAACGCAATGAGGTACTGCTTGTCTTGCGCCGGAATGTAGCCGGTCGGCGTGGTCGTAAACTGCAAGCCCGTAACGCCCACCAATACCACATACAAAGGCACCACCACGACACCAAAGCGAATAATCTTTTTCACTACCAGGCCATAGCCTTTGGAAAGTCTGGCGAAGAAGCGATTGAAAGGCGCAAACAACCAGCCACCGAACAGCTTGTCCATCAACCGGGTAAGGCCGTCTTTGGGCGCGTCATGGCCTTTCAGCAACAATGCCGATAGTGCAGGGCTTAGCGTTAATGAGTTAATCGCCGAAATGAAAGTAGAAATGGTAATGGTTAATGCAAACTGCTTGTAAAACTGCCCGGTTAAGCCGGTCATAAAGGCGGTAGGAATAAATACCGACGCCAGTACCAGCGTGGTTGCCACAATCGGGCCGGTCACTTCTTTCATTGCTTTGGTCGTAGCAGCGACGGGCGACAAGCCTTCGCTGATATTACGCTCGACGTTTTCCACCACCACAATGGCGTCGTCCACCACGATCCCAATGGCCAACACCAGGCCGAACAGCGACAGGGCGTTTAACGAAAAACCCATGACCTGCATAAAGGCAAAGGTACCAATTAAGGAAACAGGTACCGCCACCAGCGGAATAATAGACGCTCGCCAGGTTTGCAGGAACAGCACTACAACCACCACAACCAGCAAAACGGCTTCAAGTAAGGTTTTTACCACGGCTTCAATTGAGCCACGCACGAACACAGTCGGGTCGTAAGCCAGTTCATAAGCCACGCCTTCCGGGAAGTTCTCAGCCAGCATCGCCATAGTCGCGCGTACATCTTCTGAGATCTGAATGGCGTTTGAGCCAGCAGATTGGAATACGCCCATACCTACAGCGGGGTTGTTATCGATGGTCGAACGAAGAGCATAAGAGTCAGCGCCTAATTCGATGCGAGCAACGTCTTTCAGGCGACTAATTGCACCGTTGTCACCGACTTTAATGATGATATTCTCGAACTCTTCAACGTTGCTCAGTCGACCTTTTACATTCATCAGAATATTAAAGTCAGCCCGCTTTACCGGTTGTGCACCCAGACTACCTGCGACAACCTGCTGGTTCTGTTCCTGAATGGCACTGGCAATGTCTGATGGAGTGAGATTCAGTGCAGCCACTTTATTGGGGTCCAGCCACACACGCATGCTGAATTCACCTGCACCGAACTGACGAACCTGGCCAACGCCGTTTATTTTGGCGAGCTCGTCTTTGACGTTGAGCGTGGCATAGTTGGCCAGATACAACATGTCATAGCGTTCGTTAGGCGAGTAAAGGTGCACCACCAGCGTAAGATTAGGCGAGGATTTTTCGGTCACTACGCCCAGTCGCTGCACTTCTTGTGGCAGACGCGGCACCGCGCGGTCAACCCGGCTTTGTACCTGTGATTGTGCCAAATCGACATCAGTGCCGATGGCAAAGGTAATCGTTAAAGTCATCAGGCCATCGGCGTTGGCTTGTGAAGACATATACAGCATGTTTTCAACGCCGTTGATTTCCTGCTCCAGCGGAGACGCCACAGTTTCAGCGATAACCTGAGGGTTGGCGCCAGGGTAACTGGCGGTCACTACGACAGTGGGCGGCACGACTTCCGGGTATTCCGTGATTGGCAGCTGCCACACCGCAATACTGCCGGTAATAATAAACAGCAGCGATAAGACCGATGCGAACACCGGTCGATGTATAAAAAATCGGGAAAACATAATGACTCCTATTGCGTTGCCGTTACGTCAAACGAGGCAGACAAGGCAATTTGTGTGGGATCCAGCATGGCTTGCGAGGCTGCAATAGCCGTTAGTGTGGCCTCGTCGGCCATAGGGGTGAGGTCTGGATTGATTGTCATTCCGGGCATGACACGCTGCAATCCATTTACCACAATGGTGTCACCGGGTTGAAGACCAGAGGTGACCAATCGCAAATCACCGACAGATTCACCCAGCGTAACTGGGCGATATTCAATGGCGTTGTTTTGCGCCACGACCAACACAAACTTGTTGTTTAAGTCGGTACCTACGGCTTTTTCATCAATTAAAATGCCGTCGTGCGGCTGACTGCCTGCCAGGCGAATACGCGCATACAGGCCAGGCACTAATACACCATCGTCATTACTAAAACGTGCTCTTACCGTAATGCCGCCGGTTTGCTGGTCGACCTGGTTGTCTACAAAATCGATGTAGCCGCGGTACTGAAATGCGTTATCACCAGACAACGCCAGCGCAACCGGTTGATTCGCGCCGTTGTTATCAGACCCATTCTGGATTACCGCACTGCGAACGTAGCGCAGGTAAGTTTGCTCATCGACGCTGAAATAAGCATACATCTCTTCAACTGACACAATACTGGTAAGGGCGCTTTGCCCGGCAGTAACATAGTTACCCTGTGTAATGTGCGCGCGTGAAACCCGCCCTGATACCGGCGCAGTTACCTTGGTATAAGACAAATCTAATTCAGCGCGTTCCACTGCTGCACTCAGCGCAGACACATTGGCTTTTGCCTGTTGTAATGCCGCAAAGCGACCATCGAGGGCTTCCTGAGAAATGGCTTGTTGTTTACTCAGGCGCTGACCGCGCTCATAGTCATTTTTAGCAAGCGTTAATTGGCTGGCTGCACTGTCCAGTTCTGCTTGCAATCTGGCAACTTCGACTTCAAAGGGCGCAGGGTCGATCTCAAGCAGCACATCACCAGCTTTCACTAACGCGCCTTCTTTAAAGTGAATGCGGTTTACGTAACCGGATACGCGTGGCATTAACGTCACAGACTCAGGGGCGCTGAGCCGGCCACTAAATTCATCCCAGTCACTAACCTGCATATTAACTACTTCAGCCACGCTGACTGTTGGCGCCGTCATTTGCTGAGCAGGTTGTTGTGTTTCGCTACCACAGCCAGCGAGTACAACGGTGGCAATAGCGCTTAATAAAAATAGCCGGGCGGTGTGTCGTGTTGACATGTCTCACTCCTGTTTGGGACGATTTCAAAATTAAGGTGAGCATAGGGGGAGTGCTCAATCAGAAGTGAAAAGTGTAATGTCAGGAAGAGGGAACGATAATATCCGAAACTCGGCAATCATTGCACATTTCTACAATCACTGGAGAATCATGCAATCTACCTGCAGTATCAGGCAAGGCTGGGAATTTTGTAATAAAATATAACCAAAAACCGCCTACAAACCATATTGCAAAGGCACCATAGATAGTTACCCATAAAATTGAATTGTCGAAATCTACACAATCATTGCCTAATCCTACAATGCCTGATTCTACAAATTGGCTGGATAATTATTACACTCTATACTTAGCAAACTGTCGCTCATCATCCGCCTGGAGAATTCATGCATACTCAAGCCCAGATATATCAACAAGAGCTAATCGATATGACCGCCCGGGTAAGTCAGGAGAATGGCCTGATGGATACGCGCGTGCCTGGACTACGTACTTTGCGTAGTAATTCGAAAACCTGTACCGCCCCGGCGATATATGAGCCGATGCTATGCCTGTTGCTACAAGGCAGTAAAAAGCTCTACGTCGGTGAGAACGTATTCCACTACAACGCCTTAGACTATCTGATGGTCCCCATTATGATGCCGGTGATTGGTGAAATCGTGCAGGCCTGCGACAGTGAGCCTTACGTCGGGATCAGTATTGCGCTGGACCTTCGGGAGCTATCGGAACTATTAATTGATATGGCAGATGTGGGCACGCCTACGTGTGGCAAAGAATGCAGTATTAAGGTTATTAATGCTGATGTTGAAATGCTGTCTACCTTCAAACGTATTTTGTCGTTGCACGAGTCGCCGGCAGATATCCCGATCATGCTGCCTATGCTAAAACGCGAGTTGATGTACCGTGTTCTGAAAGGCCCGGCCGGTAATCAATTGCGTCAGTTTTTACTCTACGATACCAACGCTAATCGTATCAGTAAGGCCATTGAGATCATTCGCGACAACTTCGATTCGCCGTTAAAAGTAAAATCTCTGGCCAGCGCCGTTCACATGAGTGAATCCTCGCTTTACAGCACTTTCAAAGCCGTAACCAGTATGTCACCGCTGCAATACCAGAAACACATACGTCTGAACGAAGCTCGTCGATTAATGTTACATGAAGGCATTGAAGCCGCCGCAGCGGGCTATAAAGTGGGCTATGAAAGCCCGTCGCAGTTCAGCCGCGAGTACAGCCGCTTATTCGGCGCACCGCCAATCACCGATATCAACCGGGTTAAAACGGCGCAAGCTGCTGCATCCTGAAAAACACATTCAGCGACGGAGCCATTGGGCTCCGCGTGCTACCTACCTGAATAGGCAGCAACTGTTTGCAGTTAATCCAAACCCGTAGGTTTAGCACCCAATCCCGCTTTACTTAGCGCAATAGCCCTATCGATCGTTTGGCTGGTTAAGCGTATCGGCCAGTCGGCATTTTCCTGTTCTGACTCGAACATGGCTTCAATAATACGATCGCCCATGGCGGGACGGTAGTGGGCAGGCTCCCAGAACCATTTCATTGGCTTGTGGTTTTGCGCATAGTCAGGATCTTCAAGCGTTTCTGGCGATGGCAAACTAAAATCGTAAAAAGGGAATTGCGGATAGGTATCGGCTAAGCCGGCTAAGTCACGCTTCCATTGCAAATAATCAGGCCAATGACCCGTTTGCTTAATAACCTGCCAGTAAGACTGATGATAGGGATTAATAAACGTGTATAGCGTGATCTGTGGATGCCTGGTCACCAGTTCATCGATAAACGTCTTGTACATGCCAATACCAAACAAGCCATGTTCACCGCTATAGCTGTACTGCTCTCGCTCAAAACGCTGTTGTACACCACTTTGCTGGTGCTTAAAGAAACGTTGTTTACCTTCTGCTTTTATGGTTGCCAGATAGTAATCACCGGTATTACTACCCAGAGGCGTAATGTGATTATAGAGCCCTCCCTGCTGAAGCACTGTACTCAGTGAATCCTGCAGCGTATCCAGTGAAAACAACGCAGGATAAATACGTTGGACTTTTTCTAAGGCGGTTTCAGGCGCTTTGTTGTATTTGTCCATTAATTCCTGCGCTGTCCAGGGCCCAGGATCGTTGCCATAGTTATTGAGGAAATACCGGTAATCGACGCCAATGATCAGGGTACGCACATTGGGATTTTGCCGAATGTGCCACAGCGCATATTTAAGGTTTTCGGTTAGGCCAGAACCAGGAAGCGCAAGGTTAAATACTTTACGCTCACCAAATACCTCAGATTCGGCAGCAAAACCAAGTTGCACACGTGAACTCCCAATTAATAACGTATCAGGCTGTAAGTCCAGCGCACGGAATGGCGTAACCTCGCGAACCCGCTCGTCGGCCTGCGTTTTCCTGGCGTTAAATCCTTCGATTGTTGGCGACCAGTAGAATCCATACGGATCGATGAATGCGTTCACTGCACCAGCGAGCACAAACAGCCCCACAATAAAAACCAATAGCTTCCGTAAATAATGCATAATTAAAACTGAAAATATAAAAATTCACTGACTTGCGACAAAGTCATTACTCCAGCCACAAATAACAGCGCCATCCACAATGCCCAAGCTGTTGAGGTTTGCCAGGTAAATCTCGACACCCATTTGTGCCCGGGCCAGAATGCATCGTGTTTGCTAAACGACAAATTACTGAGTGAGCCGTTACTGCGACTGAACATATCCTGCGTGTTTGGCAGCACAAGCACTGCCACTAACAGACAAACATTCCAAATCCACACCGACACAAATGCGCTGCTGCTGGCTGAGGACGCAGTCATACCGACACCATCAAGTACTGATGTTATCGAGGAACCCAACCTCGACCAAATCCCTTGCGGAATGCTTATTCCGTATTGCCCAACCATCCCTTTAAGCATTGTCACCGCGCCATCAAACGTGGTGGCGCGGAAAAACACCCAGCTCACCACGGCAGCCAGAAAGGTAACCACCCAGCCGAGGCCCATTGCTGCAATGTGCTTTGAAGCATGCAGTGTCGGGCAGAGATTACGCCACCCGTGAAACACCATCAGATAGCTACCATGAAGCACTCCCCAAATCAGGAAGTTCCATCCGGCCCCGTGCCAGATACCACCGAGCACCATAGTCAGAAATAAGTTTCGATAACGATTAAAGTTACCGTTGCGGTTTCCTCCTAGCGCGATATACAGATAGTCACGCAGAAAACGTGACAATGTCATATGCCAGCGTCGCCAAAATTCAGAGATATTCACCGCTTTATAGGGCGAATAAAAATTGAGCGGAAGCACGATGCCAAACATGCGGGCCAGGCCAATGGCCATATCGGAATACCCGGAAAAGTCGAAATACAGCTGGAATGTATAAGCTAATGCGCCGCCCCAAGCGGCAAAAAAGTCCAGCGTTCCGCCGGTATCCACAGTAACAAATGCAGTGTTGGCGTAGCCCGCGATGCCATCGGCGATTACCGCTTTTTTAAACAAACCCATGGCAAAAATAGACAGGCCAATGCCCATGTTCTTAGCAGTAATCGATGCATGCCCTTTGGCAAACTGCGGTAGCATCTCCTTGTGATGCACGATTGGTCCGGCGATGAGCTGGGGGAAAAACGTCACAAACAAAGCATAATCAAGCGGGTGTTTCTCGACGGTTTCACCGCGGAATGAATCAACTAGATAGGCGACTTGCTGGAAAGTAAAAAAGGAAATCGCCAGCGGCAACACCACATTAGGCAAAGGGATGGGTGATTCTAGCAGCAGATTTACGTTGTCTAATACAAAATCGGTGTACTTGAAATAACCCAATGAAAAGAGATTTAGTAATACACCAGCATACAGCAAGGGTTTTTCTTTCCGCTTGCTGAGCCGTTTACCTAACTGGTAGTTGATCACCATCGACAACACGATGATCAGCAAATAAACCGGATTCCACCAGCCATAAAAAAACAGTGAGGCCGCGACCAGTACAGCGACCACGGCCTGAAAAGACGCGAAGCGACCAAACGCCCAAACCAGCAGTACTACCACGGGTAAAAACGCAAAAATAAATTCGAACGAGTTAAACAGCATAGCGTGGGACAGTAATTGTTATTTTTAATTGTTCAATTAGTGATCTTCGACCTTACCCTATTCACCTTGCAGGTTGAAGAGGCAAACAACATATCGATGCAAAAAGGGAGGTTACATCTATGAACAGTATTGGTACATTAAGCATTATTTCATGCATAAAATTCATCATACATGTTAGAGCGCATTCACCTGGCGATTCTCCACGCCATCGACAAACACGGTACCCTCACACAGGCAGCCGACGCGTTGCACCTGAGTCAATCCGCACTGAGCCACAGTATTAAAAAACTCGAACAACAAATGAATACGCCGCTTTGGGAAAAAGAAGGTCGGCGGCTGCGGCTAACCCGAGCTGGCACTGAGGTGCTAAAACTGGCCAAACGCGTATTGCCACAATTTGAACACACGGAATTGTTGGTGTCGCAGATTGCCCAGGGCGAACGCGGCATGTTGCGCATCGGAATGGAGTGTCACCCCTGCTACCAGTGGCTGTTAAAGGTCGTATCGCCATTTTTAGATGAATGGCCGGATGTGGATATAGATGTAAAGCAGGCGTTTCAATTTGGCGGTATGGCGGCGTTGTTTGAATATGACATCGATATGCTGGTCACCCCCGACCCGCTGTTTAAACCCGGTGTGACTTTTACACCGGTGTTTAGCTACGAACACAGATTGGTAGTAGCCAGTTCTCACCCTTTGGCACAACACACCTATGTTAGTCCTGAGCAACTGCAAAACGAAGTATTGATCACCTACCCCGTTGAGCCTCAGCGTCTGGACATATTCAGTCAGTTCCTGACACCGGCTGGCTGTACAGTAAAACAACATAAAACTATTGAAACCACTGAAATCATGCTGCAAATGGTGGCAGCGGGCCGCTGTGTCTGTGCCTTACCGGGATGGTTGGTTGATGAGTATGCCAGCCGCCTGCCAATTACCAGTCTGGCTATTGGTAAAACTGGCATTCACAAGCACATTTATGTCGGTGTGCGGGAAGTCGATACACACATTCCCTATGTTGAGGACTTTATTCGCATGGCCAGCGCAACTGACAGCTAGACCCGTTTCTCAAATAGAAATACTTATCTGTCTAAAGAACAGGTGGCAGGTTTCACCTCCATTTTACCAATGGGAGCTTATGTTATTCCGAACTTAGACTAAATAAGGAATTAACATGAAACACTACATGGGTTTGATCCTAGGCAGCCTATTGTCGGCATCGGCGATGGCAGACACGCCGTCTTACCACTTTGTTCAGGCTGGCTATGTGAATGCAGACTATGCCGACCTGCAGCCGTTTGATTTAATCGGCTTTGAGGTGCGGGCCAGTGCAGAACTCACAGAAGCACTTTTTACAACAGGTCGATTTCGAATGGTCGACGACACCCTATCGGCATACAAATTGGAAGAAACCAACTGGCAGGTAGGTATTGGTTATCAAATGCCCTACGGCAAGGATACGGTGTTTGATGTACGTGTAAATTACGGCGATATTGCGTTTGATTATACCGAGCCTGAAGGTAAATTTAACGACTCGGCCAGCCACTACAGCGTGTCTTCTCATGCTCGTCACATGCTAACCGAAGACATTGAAGTTTACGCTGGGCTGGAATGGCAGCTATGGAAAAAAGGCTCCGATCAGAAAGCCTATCGATTAGGCAGTATGTACAACTTCAGTGATCTGGCCGTCGGCGTGGAATACGTAAAATACTCAGATTCCAGCGCCTACACGTTATTTGCACGCTACAATTTTTAATTGCTCTCAAAGGCCGGTCGTTCACCCGCCCGGCTGGCACTGCTTACAAACATAAATGCGCCGATTGCCACGCTCCATTCTGACAATGGGCGTCTCACACACCCGGCACGGCTGGGTATCACGATTAAATGCCATAAAGCGGCTGGCCTCATAGGGCAGCTTGTGATTTTTGGCATACCGGAAGAACGCATCTGGGACGGTGTATCCCGCCGTTTTATAGGCGCGTTGAGTAACCTCAATTGATACGCAAGCCAATGCCTTAAGCTGTTCTGCCGTCAAATCCTTAGGCCGCAAATCCGGATGCACGCCGGCGAAAAACAGGATTTCACTGCGAAGGTAATTGCCAATTCCCGCCAGAAATGCCTGATCAAGATACAAACTGGCCAGCTTTCGTCCTTGAAAGCGCGTCATCATCAACCGTTCGGTAATCTCTTCCACAGAAGGGCAATCATTCAGCACGTCGGGTCCGAGTTTAACCAAAAAGGGATGTGATTGGATTTCGGCTGTCGGCCACACACTGATGTCTGAAGCGCTGTACAACAGTGCTGCGCCTTTGGCGGTGTGCAGGCCAAATCGAAGCTGGCGATTAGTGTTCGGGTATTCGCCGTTCTTCCTGACATACCACAGGCCATAAAGCTGATTATGAGAATACACCGACAAACCAATATCAAAATGAATCAACATGGCTTTGCCCCGGCTCTCTACGTTTATAACCGTGCTGCCGGTAAATGCCTGGCGATGTGATTGAATGGCAGAGTGCCCTGCATCAACGTGGGTTACTGGTGCGTCGATTAACACCTGCGCAAGCTTATCGCGGCTTCTGCGTATTTCCGGACCTTCTGGCATCTTGTTTCCTTTTTAACGATTGTTACTGCTGCAGCGAGCATTTGGATGATACCACCAGCGACATTGTTAACCAGCTTCGGTAATTTTTATAAATCATATGAAAATTCAACACGTTGCAGAATGGCTACAGATCGCCTTTTTTGTCAAAATTGCGCGCAAAAAAACAACAACCATGAAAAATATTCCCGTTTTTACCCTCCAATCAGGCAGATAATGATTGGCACACGACTTGAAATACCTCTTGTAACCAAACGTGCTATTCCGGCTTCCTTTTTTCTCCGGGGGCCAATCATTAACAAGAGGAATCGTGTTATGAAAAAACTGATCACTACACTAACCGCGTTAACCGCTGTAACGGCTTTTAATACTTACGCACAATCGCCTGACGAAAACCTGAATGAATCCGGCATTTATGTAGGTGGTAACTATGGTTACCTGCGCGTTGAAGGCGAAGACGAGTTTGATGACGACAAGGATGTATGGCAAGGCGTATTGGGCTACAAATTCAATTCCTACATTGCACTGGAAGGGTCGTACATCGACTTTGGTGACTACGGCAATAATGTAGCAGGTGCATCAACGGATGGTTACACCGCGGCGCTGAAAGGAATCGTCCCTATTGTTGGTGGGCTATCAGCTTACGCTAAGCTGGGTCAATTGTGGTCTGAAACCGATTATCGGTTAGCCGGCGCAACTACGACAGAAGACGATGAGAGTGTGTTTGTCGGTGCCGGTTTAAGTTTCGCGGTTACGCCACAGTTTTTAATCAATGCCGAATATGTGGTGTATGACACAGAGCTGGATGCTGATCAGGTCGCTGATGACCTGGAAGATACCAATTTTGAAACGGATCTGAAGCAAGCCAGTCTGGGTGTTGAATACCGCTTCTAAACTTAGCGTGATTTGTCCCCGGGTATACCCTTACCCGGGGGCAAGCAGTATTAAGCCTGCCAGGTCCAATCGGGATGATTCAATCCCATATTCTGCACAAACAATTCGTAGTCGCGTTTTCCCATGGCACCTGCCACCGTTTTAAACTGCGACTTAGCCTTGATGTTTTTTACCTGCAACAAATCAAGCCGTTTATCGGCATTTTCATCAAACTGATCGGCGAGGATCGCATCAATTTTCCGACTCGTTTCCCAGTGCTGTAACACATAGCCTATCAGCCGGTTGTAGATACCCGGCATCCGCTTGTCTTCCATCGCTTTAGCCAATCCTGTGGTGGCGACTGCTTTTTGAAACGATGCGACAGTTTCTCCTGATGCCACTTCATCGATGGCTTGCAATACTTTTTGTATATCGCGCAGCAGTTTCGCATGAGACGCCTGCCCGTATTCACTGGCGTCCAACATTTCCAGGTCGGCCAGTAACATATCCAGGTTGATCAGATGGCGTTGCAGTGTGCCCATAATCGCTTGTGAAAGTGGTTAAGACGAGTTTAATCTCTCAAGCATATCATGAAGTTATACCGATTCGCATTGGTCATGCATAGCACATAAACAAAAAAGCCCGGGCGAACCCGGGCTACAAACGTCTCATTGGAAACAGATGTCAGCTTAGTATAGCGCGTATGAAATGCTGAACTTCACACTGCGTGGCAGAATGTAACGGCCGTTGGGTGCGTCTGCATTACGTGGGTCACCTTCCGTAATACCTTGCTCGTCCGTTAGGTTATCTACCGCTAGTTGTAGTTTTAATCTATCTGTCGGTTCAACCATGACACCAAAGTCGACTTTTTCGTAGCCAGGCAGAACAACGGTGTTCTCGTTGTTGCCGAAGCGATCATCAACAGCGGTCAGTGTGGCATACACATTGGCGTACATTTCACCCACTTCAAACTCATAAGACGGTGTCATGCGCACCTGCCAGCCAGGCTGACGCTGTGCTTCATTACCTTCATTGGCGGCGCTGGCAGTAATTTCGGTATTCTGCACCGTCGCATTCAGGTTCAGGCTGAAACCCGAGTCGTGGTCGTAGTTACCATCCAGCTCCACACCCATCGCTTCGTTGGTGAGGATTTCTGCAGGCGCGCCGGGCTGACGCACAAAGGTGTCGCCTTTGACGCGGTTTGCAAACAAGGTTGCAAAGAACTGCAACTCATCGTTCATGTACTTGTAGCCCACTTCGCCCTGAGTCACTTCCTTAATTAACTGCTCGCCACCAGTGTAAGCGCCCCAGTTGTCGCGGAAATCATCAAAGTAAGGCATTTTGTAGCCGCGGTTCATGCGTACGAACACACCACTGAAATCATCCAGCGCGTAGTTGGCACCGAACGTCCAGGACGTTTTGCTTTGATCGTAAGTCACCGCCTTGGTAACAACGCCATCCAGACCTTCGTCGACAGAGTAATTCACTTCATGCTGCTCGCGACGAATACCCGCGTCGATGATCAGATCTTCAATGCCGTAGTAAGACAAGGTACCGTAGAAAGCGGTAGTTTGCGCATCGCCAGCAGAGTTGATGTCGTAGTTCCAGCCACACCCTTCATCTGATGTATTACATTCGATGCCAGCAAGCATTTCACCGCCTGGCTGCAATACGTGGTATGCGTGGTTACCCAGACTCCACCAGTCTTTGGCTTCAGTTGTTGCAGTATATAAACCAAACGCTGTATCAACATTGTCGAAGCTCTTGGAAACAGCAACATCGTTGGTGAATGCAAAGATGTCTTTCAATACTACCCAACGGCCGATTTGCTGAATTGGCGTATTGCTGCCGTAAGTCTCACCCGTTACAGCGCCAGTTACCGCCGCATCTGTCACTTCGCCTACTGTTGTTGCTGAACCATTCGGTACCAGACCAAACGTATTGGCATTGCCGTCTGTAATCGAGAAGCGGTCAACTAAACGCCAGCCATCTGCCAAATCAAGCTTAAGGCTACCGCCGCTAACGTGACCGTCCCAACCACGGCCGTTAGCGAAATCGAACGATTCCTGCGTGTTGTCAGCACCATAGGTAATGGTTGCCTGACGATTCAACGGACCAATTTGCGTGTAACCGGCGTCAATACCCGCCACATTCAGCGGCGTAGGCAGATACCAGGTACCACGATCATCGGTCTGACGTGTGTACAGATTTAGCTCACCGTTGTCGAACACCTTGGTCAGGTTGATCGTAAACTGATTCCCCTGCTCCGAACGGAAACCCGCGTCCCGAATACCCGGAGAACTCTTCAGGTAACCGCCAATCATGTAGTACAGGTCATCGTCTAACGCGCCGCTTAACACCAGGTCAACGCGGTTCAGACCGTAGTCAGATACCGTGTACTTAGCCAGTGCTTCGGTGCTTTCGCCGCCGCGTTTCAGACGGAAGTTAGTCGTTAGACCAGGCTGACCGTTGCTAACAACCGGGTTTGGACCACCGCGCAGGCCTTCAACCATTTCGATGGTTTCGTCAATGCGGAATATTTGCGTGTTTTCCAGGAATGACAATGTCGGCGCAGGATAGACAGGTGACCCTTGCAGCGACAGCGTTAAGAAAGGGGCATCACCACCGCCCGGGAAACCACGAACGAAAACGTTCGCACCAGACTCACCGCCTGAACTTTCTACCCAGACACCCGGAATGGCTTTGAACAGGTCTGCGGTGGATTTTGGGGCCAGTTTTTCGATGTCACTGGCATCGATGTTGGTAACAGCAAAGCTGGCATCGATTTTTCTGATCCCGGCGCCGCCCGGTGTACCACTGACGACGATGATTTCGGTGTCGTCGCCGGCAGACGGTGTGTTATTTGCTTCTTGTGCAACCGCTGACTGACCTGCAAATGCAAGGGCGACAGCGCTGGCTAACACGCATTTTGAAAAACCTGTTTTCATGGTGTGCTCCTGAACGATAGTCAAAATTAGTTGTTAACCGCTAACAATTATTTGGTTAATTTTTTGTCACAAACTGCGGTATGGAGGACAAATTAGATCACAATGCAAACGATTGCAATAACAAAATGCAATCGTTTGCAATTTAATTGTAAACGACTCTATACTGCGGCAGGTGCTAACCAATAGCCCATGCTTCTGTAAACACAGCATAAATTCCCCCTCACAGCAGCACCCGTTACCGCTGGTAGTGCCAAGCGGGGAAATTCACGTTATAGTTATCAAAAGGGTATTTTGAGTATTCATGCCATTGAAAGCAGAAAGTAAATTAACGCTGGCGAAATTAGCTGAACTTGCAGGTGTGTCAACGTCTACCGCATCTCGTGCGTTAAAGGACAATCCGTTAATCAAAGAAGAAACGCGTACGCGGATCCAGGCGTTAGCGCGAGAACATAATTTTAGTGTTAATGCCGCAGCGAGTCGGCTACGCACGCAAAAAACACACGTCATCGCGGTTATTCTGAACTTAATTGATCACACTGAACAGAGTGTGTCCGATCCCTTCTTACTGAAAATTGTGGCCGAATTAAATAAAGCGTTGAACGCCGCGGGCTATGAAATGCTGCTGTCGAATTCGTTTATGGCCAGCGACGACTGGGCCAGTTACTTTGTCTCCAGTCAGCGCGCTGACGGTATTATTGTGGTGGGTCAGGGCAAAAGTACCGAAAAAATCGATAAAGCCGCGGCCGCCCGAGTGCCAATTGTGGTGTGGGGTGAGCCACACACCAAGGCCGACTACCCCATTATTGGCGGCGACAATTATGCCGGCGGCTACATGGCTACCAAGCACCTGATTGAAAGCGGCAGCAAACGCATCCTGTTTTTGGGCGATCCGGGCCATGCCGAGATGGAACAGCGCCATAAAGGCTATGAAGATGCCCATCGCGATGCGGGACTCACTGTGTCAGCGGATTACACCAAACCCATCGATATTACCTCTACCGCAGCTTACGAGTGTATTAACGACGCTATCAAACAACAGGGTTTGTATTTCGACGGCCTGATTTGCGTAAGTGACATGGTGGCATTCGGCGCGATTAAGGCGTTAAAAGAACGCTATGTGGGGATCCCCGGCGATGTCAGAATTATTGGCTACGACGATATTATGCTGGCTGAACTGATGCACCCTGCTCTCACAACCGTGCACCAGAACGTAACCATGGCCGCTCAATTAATGGTAGAACAGTTACTTTGCCAGGTGAATCAGCAACCGGTTTCTTCGCAAGTAGTTGAAACGCATCTGGTTAAGCGCCTGTCCAGTTAATTTACCAGTCTACAACCTCATTCACCTGTGACTAAAGAATAAATGCAAACGTTTGCATTTATTCCCGGCTAAGGCTAGACTTCGCCGAAATGTGTTAACAGAGTATTTACAGATGCCGCGATTTCTTGTGTTTGCCGCCATAGCTGCGAGCTACTTTTTGTTTGCCATACTGCTGAACAGCGTTGGCACTGTGATCCTGCAATCCATCAACAGCTTTGATATTTCCAAACCCGATGCCAGCACGCTGGAAGGTTTCAAAGACCTGTCGATCGCATTTGTTTCCTTTCTTGTTGCGTCCTTTATACCCCGGGTGGGCTACAAAGCGGCCCTGCTTTTCGGGCTTTTACTGGTAACCCTAGCCTGTGCTGCGGTGCCTTCTGTTCCCGAATTCTGGATGATAAAACTGCTGTTTGCCTGTGTGGGCACCAGTTTCGCTCTGGTTAAAGTCTCGGTTTACGCAATTATCGGGCAGCTTGCCCCGGATACACGCAGCCATTCATCTATCATGAACGTCGTTGAAGGTATTTTCATGCTGGGCGTGTTGAGTGGCTACTGGGTATTTGCGGCGTTTATCGACCCGGATAACCCAGGGGCGCTAAGCTGGCTGAACGTTTACTACCCCCTGGCCGCACTTGGTGCAGTGGTTGGCCTTATTGTGTGGTTGGCCCCTATCGAAAAGCCTGCGCTCCCGCCAGTAAAAACCGACGCCTGGCAGGACTTCATCGCTACGCTCAAACTCACTTACCAGCCGTTGGTACTGATTTTCGTGATCTCAGTGTTTCTCTATGTACTGATTGAACAAGGCATTGGCTCCTGGTTACCGACTTTCAACCGTGAAGTAATTGGGTTACCAGTGGATATCAGTATTCAGCTCACCAGCGTCTTTGCTATAGCGTTGGCTGTAGGGCGTTTGTCTGCTGGCGCCGTGCTGCGCAAACTACACTGGTATCCATTTTTGAATGGCTGCCTGATCGCCATGGCGGTGTTAATTTGCGTTAGCCTGCCGTTGGCTCAACCCGTTGCAGAAAACAGCGTTAACAGTCTTTGGGACATTCCGTTAGCAGGTTACCTGTTTCCACTAATTGGCCTGCTGATGGCGCCAATCTATCCGGTACTTAATTCGGTGATGCTAAGCGCCCTGCCTAAACATCAGCATGCCCCCATGACAGGTCTTATTGTTGTATTTTCAGCCCTGGGTGGCACCACAGGGTCTATAATTACCGGCAGTGTGTTCGCCGCATTTAGTGGCCAGGTCGCGTTTTATCTGGCTTTGGTACCACTGGCAGGTTTGCTTTTTTCGTTGTTCAGATTCCATCGTGCAACACTTCGTCTTTCTCAGGTTTAGAGGTTTTTCATGACGCGTCTCGCTAGCCCAAACCGCCACGCACAAGAGGTGTTGGCGTTTTTCGATAGCCAGTTGTTTATCGACGTTCAGTGCGCAGGGATTTTTCCCGACAGCAAAACATTTGCTGACGCTACGCCCAATCAGCCGCTTAACGCGATACTGTCAGCTTATGAACAGGAGCGTAACCAAACGGACTTCTCTCTTGTCACGTTTGTGAATCGGTATTTTTCCATTCCTGAAGTGGTGGACGTGCGGTTTAACACCAATGAACCTTTGACGATTGGCGACTACATAACGCGCATGTGGGATGTGTTAACGAAGCCGGCTGACATGGGTTCTGATTACAGCCTGTTGCCCTTACCCCACTCGTATATTGTGCCCGGAGGCCGTTTCAGAGAGGTTTATTACTGGGATACGTTTTTCTCTGCGCTTGGGTTAACGCTCAGTAATAAAACTGACCTGGTACATGATCTGATCAGGAATTTTCTGGCTATCCAAGCCCAGGTGGGTTGTATCCCCAATGGCAACCGCCTGTACTATGCCACACGAAGTCAACCGCCCGTACTTGCCCTAATGTCACGGTTTGTGGATACAGATGACGCTAGTCTGCAAGCGGCTTTACAAGCCGGTTTAGAGCACGAGTATAAGTTCTGGATGCAACGACAGACAGACTCGTCGGGTGCAGCGTCGTTGCGGTCAGTACAGTTAGACGATGGTGTTACACTGAACCGGTATTTTGATACCAGTGAAACGCCGCGACCAGAAAGTTACCGGGAAGACTGTCACCTTGCCGCTGCTCTGCCCGAGCAGCAGAAAGGCACGTTTTTTCAACATATTCGCGCCGCCTGCGAATCTGGCTGGGATTTCAGTTCTCGCTGGCTGAAAGATCCACAGAACCTATCCACAATCCGCACCTGCGACATTATTCCCGTTGATTTGAACTGTTTGTTGTATCTGCTCGAGGAAGCCCTGGCAGAACGGGCAACGGGTTCAGAAGCTAAAACGTACCGTCAGGCGGCGAATACCCGGGTGGCAGCCATTCAGCATTACGCTTGGTCTGAGCAACATGGCTATTTTCTGGATTACCATTATCCCACAGCGCAACAGTCTGACGTTTTGTCGCTGGCGGGAGTAATGCCACTATTTGCGGGAATTGCCACGCAAGAGCAAGCTCAACGTGTTGCAGAGGTATTGGAAACGCAATTCCTGCGCGAGGGTGGACTGGTTACCACACTACAGACCACCAGCCAGCAATGGGACTCCCCGAATGGGTGGGCCCCGCTGCAGTGGTTCGCCGTTAAAGGCTTAATGCGGTATGGCTTTGACGATTTGGCACATAAGATTATGCAGCGTTGGAACACACTTATTGCTAACCACTATTCAACCCACGGCGTGATTCTGGAAAAGTACAATGTGGAATCCCCCAACAGCGCAGTTGGTGGCGGTGAATACGAAGTTCAACTGGGATTCGGCTGGTCGAACGGTGTCTATCAATCATTCGAGAGTTTATTGAATTCACCCACTAAAAAGTAAACGAAATGTAAACAAAATGTATTCACAAAAGAGCAAGAAACACTTACTAAACCGGCTAAATGCCGGTTTTCTTTTTGTTAAACAGAGCTAGAAAATAACCACAAAATAAACATAACAAACTGTTACATATACGTTTACTGTGTGATTTTATTTTTCCAATCAATTGAATCTGATTTTTTAATTATCAAATTTCACTGTCCTCAATAACAATTATTCCTGTTTACAACTACTCTTGTTTACAACACTGGTTCATATTTCGAACGAGGAGAGGACATATGAAAATGAAAAAAACACTGTCACTTGCAGCTGCAATTGCTATCGCATTGTCGCCTGTTGTGATGACTGCCCCGGCACATGCCGACACCGCCCCAAAAACCAACAAATTCTGGTGGCCTGATCAATTGGATCTCAGCCAGCTGCGCGCACATGGTATCGAGTCAAATCCATACGGTGAGCAATTCGACTACGCCGCTGAGTTTGAATCCTTAGACCTTAAAGCAGTTAAAGAAGACATTCGCGCCGTATTAACTGAGTCGCAAGACTGGTGGCCAGCTGATTATGGTCACTATGGTCCTTTCTTCATTCGTATGGCCTGGCACGCAGCCGGTACTTACCGTGTACACGACGGTCGCGGTGGCGCAGGTGGCGGTCAACAACGTTTTGATCCACTGAACAGCTGGCCGGACAACGCCAACCTGGACAAAGCTCGCCGCTTACTATGGCCAGTAAAATCAAAGTACGGCCGCAAGATTTCTTGGGCTGACCTGATGGCGTTAACTGGTAACGTTGCGCTGGAAGACATGGGCTTCAAAACCTTCGGTTATGCCGGTGGTCGTGAAGACGACTGGGAGCCGGATTATGTGTACTGGGGCCCGGAAGGCAAAATGCTGACTGACGAGCGTCGCGACAAGTTCGGTAAACTAAAAGGCCCATTGGCCGCGGTTGAAATGGGTTTGATCTATGTTAACCCGGAAGGTCCACATGGCAACCCGGATCCACTGCTGGCAGCAAAAGACATTCGCATGTCGTTTGGCCGGATGGCAATGAATGACGAAGAAATCGTTGCGCTGATCGCAGGTGGCCACACCTTTGGTAAAGCACACGGCGCGAAAAGTCCTAAAGATTGTGTTGGTGCAGAGCCTGCAGCTGGCGAACTGGAAGACCAAGGCTTTGGTTGGAAAAACAAGTGTGGTAAAGGCCATTCTGAAGACACCATTACCAGCGGCCTGGAAGGTGCGTGGACAGTTACGCCAACCCAATGGACAACCAACTACCTGGACAACCTGTTCAGCTTCAATTGGGTGAAGACGAAGAGCCCGGCTGGTGCAACTCAGTGGGTTCCGGATACAGACGCAGCGGCGAACATGGTACCTGACGCACACGATCCAACTAAGCGTCACAAGCCAATTATGTTCACTACCGATATCGCGATAAAAGAAGACCCGGAATTCCGTAAAATTGCAGAGCGCTTCCGCGCTGATCCGGCTGAGTTTGAGCTGGCCTTCGCAAAAGCCTGGTTCAAACTAAACCACCGTGATCTGGGGCCACGTGCTCGTTACCTGGGTGACGAAGTACCTGCAGAAGTATTGGTATGGCAGGATCCGATTCCAGAAGTAAACCACGAGCTGGTATCAGACCGTGACGTAGCAAAACTGAAAAAAGACATTCTGGATACGGGATTAAGTGTTCAGGAACTGGTTCGCGTAGCATGGGCGTCAGCAGCCAGCTACCGAGGTACTGACATGCGTGGTGGTGCGAATGGTGCACGTGTTCGCCTTGCCCCTCAAAACGGTTGGGAAGTGAACAACCCGAAAGAGCTGGACAAAGTACTGCTGAAACTTGAAAAAGTGAAGAACAGCTTTAACCGTAAAGCGTCAGGTAACAAGCGTATTTCAACTGCCGACATCATTGTTCTTGCGGGGGCCGCTGCGATTGAAAAAGCCGCAAAAGATGCTGGCCATGACATCACGGTACCTTTTGTACCAGGTCGCATGGATGCTACTCAGGACATGACCGATGTCGAATCATTTGCTTATCTTGAACCGGTAGCTGATGCATTCCGCAACTACTACGCACCAGAGAAGAACTACTTGTCTCCTGCTGAAGCGTTGGTAGAACGCGCTGACCTGTTAAACCTGTCGGTGCCAGAGATGACTGCGCTGCTGGGTGGTTTACGTTCGCTGGACGCAAACTACAAAGGTGCGAAGCACGGCGTGTTTACTGACAAGCCGGGAACACTGAGCAATGACTTCTTCACCAACCTGCTGGACATGGGCACAGTGTGGAGCAAGACTGACAAAGAAGGTGTATACGAAGGTCGCGATCGCAGCACGGGTAAAGTGAAGTGGACCGCAACACCCGTTGACCTGATCTTTGGTTCAAACACAGAACTGCGTGCAATCGCTGAAGTGTATGCCGCCGGTGATGCTAACGAAAAATTCGTGAAAGATTTCGTAGCAGCCTGGACCAAAGTCATGCAAAACGACCGTTTTGACCTGAAATAACCTTCAGCGTATTCAAAACACAAAAGCGGCGCTTGATTATAGCGCCGCTTTTTATTTGCCTTCCTCTCGCAGATTTAAACCTGCGATTGTGTATTACATCAAACCCGCGACTTCCAGAATTTGTCGCATTTGCCCCTCGGTGACCGAGCTTGGGCACACACCTTTACTGATTAGCTCATTACGCACATGAGCAGGATCACAGGGGGTGTCAATCTTGGCGCTACGCTGAACGTATCGCACCAATTGTTTTTGAAGCTGTCGGGTTAAACTAGACATACATACCTCTACTTCTCTGTTTGCCTGTTGGTTTGTAGCGCTAGCTACCAGGGGCTGCTGACCTTTGCCGTAGGTTTTTGCAGCGAGTCGTGCGTCATTTATGCTGCCCTTCGGGTTCGTCATAGAACAAAAATAATACAGCAAAGGTCAGCAGCCCCTTGTTAAAATCGTGCATAACCCGGACCAGAATATAAATGGCGTTATCTATTAATAACTTAATAAAATTGCGTTTTCGCAGAGCGATACAGTTGTCAAAATTTCTGACATTGCCGTCTTAACCCAGCCATTGGTTGAGTACCACATGGGTTTTGATTTTGATGATGTCGTCGATGGTATCAATATGCTCACGGATTTCGTGCAGACGTCGCATGGTATCGGCGCGAATGAGCACAATAAGATCACACTCCCCCGTTACGCCATAGCACGAGACCACTTCAGGAATTGCCCTGAAATGCGGGACAACATCCGTGCAGCGGGCTCGTTTATGCTGAATTTCCAGATACGCCGCAACGCCTTCTTTCTGAGATTCAGATAACATTACCTGATAGCCGCGAATGACATTGGTCGACTCCAGCTTTTTTATGCGTTCCGTCACCGCAGAGCGCGACAGACCAACCTCGTCCGCTATCGCAGACACACTGGCTCGCGCATTCTGTCGCAACTGCGCAATAATCGCGTGATCGAATTTATCCATTGTTATTTATTCCTGCATATTGCGGGTAAAAGCCATGTTTACCGGCAAAGTGACGGTACCAACCCACTGAATGCCTGTAAATTAAGCCATATTGAAATAGAAAAACGCAGTATATTACGCAACAGGCGTTTGCACAGACTTTTCTCGGGTTATTCAGGTGAGCGTGGTTACCCCCAAAGAGAATATTGAATTTATTAAAGACGATTCAGTTAGTTAAGAACTCACTGACTAGTCAGAGGCAGACATTATTTTTTCGTTTTCAGGACCTTTCAGAGCATGACACAGCACAGTGCACACAAAATCGGACGTTGGCAGGGAGCCGGCCTACTCACCACCACTTTGTTGGGGACCAGTGTATTTATCCTGCCACAAATGACCATAGAAACAGCTGGCAACTGGGCCATGTTAAGCTGGATATTGCTCACCCTTGCCATTTTGCCGGTGGCTATGGTGTTTGCCAAACTGTCATCGTCTTACCCTCACGCCGGTGGACCAGCATACTTTGTAGAAAAGGCATTCGGAAAATCGGCAGGCCGCACGATCGGGCTACTGTTTTTGTTTGTGGTGCCCATAGGCGCCCCCGCAGCAATCATAATGACTTACTGGTTTATAGAAACCTTATTTGGCCTGTCTGCAAACTGGGCATTACCTGTTCAGCTCAGCATCATCGGGTTACTATTTTTACTCAACTATCGCGGTATACAGTTCTCTGCGACATTGCAGCTCATGCTTACTCTGGTCATCACGCTCGTTGTAACCGCCATGGTGGCAGGGCAGTCGACAGCGTCAACACCTGAAATCTCGATATCGACCAGTACCTTTGCTATCACCCCGGTGTTAGGCGCCATGGGCATAGCCTTTTGGAGTTTCCTGGGAATCGAAGCGATCTCGCATCTGGCCGATGACTTTCAGAATCCCAAGCGCGATCTGGTCCCGGCCATTATGACCGGTACCCTACTGGTTGGGTTAATTTATCTGGGCTGCACGTATCTGCTAATTGATACACCAGTATCAGACACCCTGAGCATGGTCACCGTGTTTGATCAGCAATTCTCAGCAGGGGGCGCTTATATTATTGGCGCACTTGGTGTTGCGGGTGGTCTGGCTACCGTAAACGTGTACACTGCAAGCCTGTCACGTCTGATCTGGAGCCTGAGTAATGACAATGTGCTTCCCGGTTATTTTCAGGCGCTCAATGGGCATCAGGTACCGCAACGGGCACTGCAGTGTATTTTGATCGTAATGACTGCCACCCTTATCATCACTCACTATGGCAAACACGACCTTGAGGATCTGATTGGCTGGGTAAATGGCGTATTCGTGCTTATCTATCTTGCCAGTATGCTGGCTGCTGTGCGTTTACTGTCGGCCCGTCACAGACCTTTGGTCGTACTGAGCTGTTTATTCTGCGCTACCATAGCGGTCGGATTAGGTACCAAAATGCTTTACGCGCTGGGCTTATTCACCGTGTTTGCACCACTGCTGTGGTACCAGCAGCGATACATTTTGCCCCGAATGAAACGCAGCGCTTAAGGCAAGCTAAGGTTTGAGGCCATCAATTACCGATGGCCGATAACGCATCAATATTGCCGCTGGTGATCGCTGGCAGCGCTTCAGTGATAGTTTCAATTGGCCAGTCCCACCAGCACAGACTTTCCAGCCTGGCTATCGTTGCGTCGTCAAAGCGCATTTTTAACACCTTAGCAGGATTACCTGCCACCACGGCGTAGGCTGGCACATCTTTTGTGACGACTGATTTAGACGCAACGATTGCACCGTTTCCAATGGTAACACCGGGCATAATAGTCGCGTCATAGCCAATCCAGACATCATTTCCAACCCGGGTATCACCTTTATAGGGCAGGTCTCCCGGCTGAGGTGCAGCCGTTTCCCAGCCATTGCCGAAAATATAGAACGGGTAGGTACTCATCCCATTTAACGGGTGATTAGCACCATTCATGATAAAGGTGACCTTATTGGCAAGGGCACAAAACTTTCCAATGATTAGCTTGTCGCCTATAAAATCAAAATGGTAGAGCACGTTTTTTTCGAAATCCCGCGCCAGCTCGGGATCGTCAACATAGGTGTACTCTCCCACCATTATATTGGGTGAAGTAATAATGTTCTTCAGAAAGGTGACCTGTTTGGCTGCCGGGATCGGCGCAACTTCATGGGGATTAGGGCCCGTCGTCATAATGCTTCCTCCTTGTTACAGGAAGCAAGCCATGACTTAATCGTAAGCCCTCAGCGTTGCTTCCAAGCTACCTGGTGCGCTGGTTGAAGATGAAAAGCTGCGGACATCAGCATGCTTGAGCTGGCCCACAAATTTACCCCGCCAGTGACCGGCCTGCTGCTCAGTAGCCGTCACTTCCTGGATAATCGCAATCATCTTCACAATCGCGTCAGTTAACGCAAAGTTACTGTTAGTAGCGGCAATGACCTGTCGCTTCATTTCCGGCTGAGTAATTTTCAGCGATTTAACTACCTTACTGTCCTCCAGATGATACATCGCAGAAGACGGCAGAATCATTAACCCTTCGCCCTGTATGACCTGGCGAAGCCCGGTCATTAGCTGACCCGAATAGGCTTTATCGTGTTTTAATGCTACGCCGGTTTCACGCTCGTACTTGTCGATTAGTCGCCCCAGCGCATCCTTGGTACCTGGCGTAAGTAATTCGTACTGACTCAATTCCCAAAAGTGAATCGTCTCTCTGGTTTTTAGCGAGGTGTAATTGTCGGATGCCTCATTAACGCCTACCACCAGATACATGAATTCTTCAATCAGTGGGTATACCGTCATAAACCTTGGCTCGACTTCTTGTTCGTAAGTCAGCGCGATATCAACCTGATTGCTTTGCAACCACTCCTTTACCGCGTACGACGGGCCGGTACTGATCTCCAGTTTTAACTGCGGATACCAACGTGTTACCTGCGCTATCAGCGACATTGACAACACATTACCTATGGACGGCAGCATACCAACCCGTACTTTACCCTGCTGTACAGCGGCGAGTTGCTGCAACTCCATCTTGGCGTTGTTTATGTCATCAATGAGTTTTCTGGCGTGCTTCTCGAACAATTTCCCTGCGGCAGTCAGACTCACGCCTTTGAAACTGCGCTCGAAGAGTGCACTGCCCATCTCTCGCTCTAAATTAGCTAACTGCTGACTAATAGCAGGCTGGGCAATGTCCAGTTCTCTTGCAGCAGCGGCAATACTTCCTTTTTGCACGGTGACCAGAAAATACTGTAGCTGTTTAGAATTCATGCTCGATAACAACTCTTCAAGTGTAACCATTCGTTTTAGTATGCGAAATAATCGATTTGTAACAAACCTTTTAAAAATCAACATACCAGGCTTTTTCTATTCTAATTCAGCAAGTTACATGCCACCAACTGGTCAGGTTTCGGTGCCTGTTTGTTAAATTATTGTGTTAAATGTATTTATTATAAAATATTTTATTGTACCAACCAGCCTCTAAACCCATGATTTAATTGAGCTTAATTCAGGGCTCAATATTTTAGTTATAACCCTCAACATTCTTTTTTCTTCCGCTCTACCGTGCTCTTTTTTTAGTCTCATTACAGACGATGGCGCGTGTTGTCGTCCTCACTAAGCTCAATAAATGTTTAAGTTTGGTGCTTACGCGTACCATTTTGGGGCAATTTTGGCCATCTGCGTGATTTCACGCTCTGCGCGCATGCACCTAAAAAGATCATAGCGATATGGCAATTTAGGGAACACATGATGAAACTCAATAAATTAAATGCAGCAGTGCTGGCAGGTCTTGCCGGTTACTCGCTATCAATGACAGTAGCTACCTCTGCAATGGCAGAAGAAGCCGCTGAAGAAAATGTTGAAAAAATTGCGGTTGTTGGTGCGCGTGGTGCTCCTCGTTCCGTAACCAGCTCGCCAGTACCGGTAGACGTACTGACCGCCGATGACATTAACGGCGTGGCCTCATCTGATATGAACGACATCATGATGACGTTGGTTCCCTCTTATACTCTGAGCCGTCAGCCAATTTCTGATGGTGGTACTTTCATTCGTCCTGCGTCACTGCGTGGCCTGCCTACAGACAAAACATTGGTGTTGGTAAACGGCAAACGCCGTCACCGTGCTGCATTAGTTCAGATCGGAGGTTCAGGTACCCAGGGTCCTGACCTTGCAACCATTCCTGCAGCTGCATTAGGCAGTGTGGAAGTACTTCGTGACGGTGCTGCTGCACAGTACGGTTCAGATGCTATCGCTGGGGTAATTAACTTCCAGCTGAAAAATAACGCTGAAGGCGGTTCACTGTCTTTAGACGCCGGCCAATATTATGAAGGCGACGGTCAACAATACACAATCAGTGGTAACAAAGGTTTCTCACTGGGTGACGACGGTTTCCTGAGCATCTCTGCAGAAGTTACTGACTCAGAAGCAACATACCGCGGCGAGCAATACTGTGAAAGCTGGTTCTGTGTAGACGATCAGTCTGAGCAGTACGTAGCAGATGCAGAAGCAATGGGGCGTTCAGTTCACGGTACTGACGGTGAAGTACAGCCTTGGGGTCAACCGAACTACAGCGGTGCAAAAGTATTCCTTAACGCGGGCTATGCGCTGTCTGGCGACATGGAACTGTACAGCTTTGCAAACTACTCAGAGAGTGAGGGTGATGGTTCATTCTTCTATCGTTACCCAGGCAACGGTACAATCGAAGACCTGCGTGAAATCGACGGCACAATCTACTCTCCGTTAGAAGAATTCCCAGGTGGTTTCACACCTCGATTCTTTGGTGACATCACAGATTACTCATTTGCTGCTGGCCTAAAAGGCATGACGGGTTCATTGGGTTATGACATCAGTGGTCGTTACGGCTATAACGAGATTTCATACACACTGGCTAACACTATCAACCCATCTATGGGTAGTGCGTCTCCAACTAAATTCCACCCTGGAGACCTGAGCAACGACGAATTGCAATTCCAGGCTGACTTTACGTATGACCTTGCTGAATATGTACTGGCGTTTGGTTTGAGCTACATGGAAGAGTCTTACGAGATCTCTCAGGGCGATGAAGCGTCTTATGCTGTTGGCCCTCACTCAATTCCTGATCCATATGGTCTGTGTTCTCGCGAAGACAACGGTTTTGGACTGGCAACTGATGAGCAAGTTGCTACGGCAATTGCAAATGGGTTGAATTGTGCGAACTACACCTCAGCAACCGATGAGAATGGTAATCCTGTTGATGGTTTCGACGGTATAGATCCTGTATTCACGGCCGTAGGCGTAGGTTCCAACGGTTTCCCAGGTTATTCAGACGAGTTCATTGGCACTTACGAGCGTGACTCTTACGCGGTATACGGTGATATCTCTGGTGATATAACTGACGCATTGTTTGCACAAGCTGCGATCCGTTACGAAGACTACTCTGATTTTGGTTCTGAAGTGGTTTACAAAATTGCGGGTATTTACCAGCTGACTGACGAAGTTGCACTGCGTTCTTCATATGGTACTGGTTTCCGCGCTCCTACTCCTGGTCAGCAAGGTACTACAAACGTTTCTACACGTTTACCAAATGGCTTCCCGGTTGCGACCGGTTTATTCCCGGCGAACAGTGTAGTAGCACAGGCATTAGGAGCTGAGATTCTTAAGCCAGAAACATCAACTAACTTTACCTTTGGTTTAACCGCAGAATTAGACAGCTTAACCCTGACTGTAGACTACTATCACATTCTGCTGGAAGACCGTGTTAACGCGATTTCAACTTTGGATGTTTCCACGACTGTAGTGACAGACCCTGACGCTGATGGATACGGCGCATACCAAAATTATTTGGCGCTTGATGCTGCTGGCGTAGTCGGTGCTAACACTATCGGTGGCGTATTCTTCTTCCAAAACGCGTTTGATACCGTTACTGAAGGCTTGGATGTTGTTGCCACTTACAGCTTGGAGTCTGATATGGGTGACACCATGATCACGGCATCATTTAACTACGGTACCAACGAGTTTGATGGCGACCCAGGTGACTTATTCAATCTGGAAGACCGCTTTGACTTTGAAAACGGCACCCCGAGTACACGCGGTGTAGTTTCTGTTAAACATTCAATGGACGACTTTAGCGTTACCGCCCGTTTGAGTTACTACGGTTCTTACGAGAACTCAAATGGAATCGAGACAAATGAAGCCGGCGAGCCTATCGGTGTAGCACAGATTCAGGAGTTCGATCCTGAGTACATGTTCGATCTGGAAGGTACCTACTTCATCAATGAAACACTGTCAGTGTCTTTGGGTGCGCGTAACCTGTTCGACAACTACCCTGACCCAGGCACCATTGGTGAAACCTGCTGTGGCCGTATCTACCGCTCAGACTCTATTGTTGACTGGCAAGGTGGTTACTACTACATGAAGCTGAACGCATCGTTCTAAAGGTGAGGATCATTTCTGTGATCTAATCCGACTTCGACCAGCCGCAAGGCTGGTCGTCTGTATCATGTCACTCATCGCGATCCACGCGACAAAACGCCCCAAAAATTATACTTTCTACTTTATAAATATTACAAAAAAACGAATTTTTATTTAACAAGTGGAGCACTGTTGTTATGGAGATTGAACTCGTCTGGTTCGTCCTCACTTTGTGCGTTGCGGGCGCAGTCGCAGGCATTACATCCGGCCTTTTTGGTAATGGTGGAGGTTTTGTCGTCGTCCCTGCCCTTCTCGCAGTCTTTCCTTTTTTTACCCCTGCCTCTGACGAGTTAGTGAAAGTTGCTATCGGAACCTCCCTGGCTTCCATCGTAATTTCCAGTGCTCGTTCGGTACTTGCACACAAGAAGCGTGGCGCTGTCGATTTCGACATGCTTAAGTCCTGGTTTATCTGGATTATTCTTGGCGTACTAAGCGGTGTGGCCATTGCCAACCACACCAGCAGTGGTGGATTAACTATCGTATTTGCAGCGGGTGTATTGCTGTATTCGATTTACTTTCTTTTCCCGGATTATGTGGTTCGTCCGGGCATGTCTTTCTCTATGCCAAAAGGCCCGGGGAAAGCCATACTGGCCTTTGTAATTGGTGGATTTTCAGCCTTGCTGGGGATCGGTGGGGGCACCCCTACGGTGATTACTATGGTCATGTGCCGTCGCACAATTCAACAGGCTGTTGCCACTGCAGCGGGCGTTGGTGTGCTAATCGGCCTACCTGGCGCAATTGGATTTTTATTCATGAAGAACGCCAGCCCGGAAGCGATGCCTTTTGGCACCGTTGGGTACATAAACCTACCCGCTCTGATTGCCATCAGCGTGGGTTCCATCATGACGGCGCCCATTGGTGCATCCATGGCGCATAGTTTCAGCGAAAAAATGCTAAAGCGTCTGTTTGGCGTTTACCTGGTAATAGTGTCCGTTGCCATGTTTAGCAAAGCATTATAACCGGCCACACTCAATTAAGAGGAACAACACATGACTTATAACCCATCAAGAAGACTATTTCTGGGCGGTTCATTAGCTGCCTCAGCAGCAGGCGCGGCAGGTATTATTACCCCGGCAGGCCTTGCGTCAGCAAAGACCATGCAAGCGCCTGGTATTATGTATGGCCCAACACCGGGTGTAGCGAAATTGAACGCTAACGAAAACCCTTATGGACCCAGTGATTTAGCGTTAAAAGCCATCGCTGAAGCCAGTAAAGACGGCGGCGCATATTACGCCTACCGTGCCGGTATGTACTTACGAGATATGCTTGCCGAGTCCAATGGACTGAAGCCGGAAAACGTATCGATCACAGCCGGTTCAAGTTTGATTCTGGCCTTTGCCGCCTTTGCCGCCACCAGCAAAGGTAAAATCCTCGGCCCGGATTTGTTCTGGGATACCACCTCAATGGCACCGGTACGCCAGGGTGGACCTGAGATTGTACGTGTCCCGAATACGGCGGCACTGGATATCGATCTGGATGCGCTTTACAACGCGATCACGCCAGAGATCGCCATGGTACACGTATGCAACCCGAATAACCCGACCGGTAAATTACTGGATCCGAAGAAGTTACGTGAGTTCTGCATCAAAGCCTCTAAAAAGACACTGGTACTGGTAGACGAAGCGTATAACGAACTGATCGAAGACGGTCCCAAACACTCTATGATCCCGTTGATCAACGAAGGCCACAATATCATTGTTGCCCGCACCTTCTCTAAAATCTACGGTTTGGCCGGTATGCGCGTTGGTTACATGCTGGGTAGCGAAGAGAATATGGAATTCATCAACAAGTACGGTTTGGGTGGTTACTCCATTAACCAGGCCGGCCTCGCCGCAGCGATTGCCAGCTACAATGACGAAGCATTCAAGTCCTTCTCGCGCGACAAGGTCAAAGAAGGCCGCGACATCATTATGTCAGCAGTCAAAGCTAACGGCTTAACCGCCCTGCCTTCTACTACAAACTTTGTGTTCGTTAACCTGGGTGACGACGGCGATGCCAATGCGTTCCGCAAAGCGATGGAACAACAGGATGTGCTGATCCGCGGCCAGTACCGCACCTATCAGCAATGGTCACGCGTCAGCACCGGCCGCATTGAAGACGTCAAAAAGTATGCTGCCGCCATGCCGAAAGCACTGGAAGACATGTACAAATTAATGAAAGCCTAAGGGCTTTTAATCAGGTCCCTTGGACAGTGCAAGACGACAGGAAGTCAAAGGCCGCATGTATATGCGGCCTTTTTTATTCAGACCTGGCGTAGTTCACTGGGGGTTAGCCCTGTCCAGCGTTTCACCGCTCGCCTGAAATTCGTAATATCACTGAAGGCCATTTTTACCGCGCTTTGCTCATTGTTAAGCTTTTGCACTTGTAAGTAGAAAATCGCTTGCTGCCTGCGAATATTGTCATGTAAATCGCTAAAGCTGGTTTGATGTTCACTCAGTTTACGCTTGAGTGAGGCTGCGCTCATGTTAAGCCTGGCCGCGGCTTCGGGCAGGGTTAGCGACGAATTTCTATGCAACAGAGCACGTACACTGTCGAGCAAGCCTCGGCGACAGTGTATTTGCCGATTGAGCCGATGACGGGCGTAGGCTTGCAAGGTCAGATTAGGTTGTAAACAAGGCACTGACATAGCCTGTTTTTCAATGCGAATTGCAAACACAGGTTGATTAAACCGCAGTCGAAACCCAAGGTTTTCCTCGTATTCCTGAATATGGCGAGGCCTGCCGAAGGGAAAATCAAAATGAAAGGGCAAGCGTTTCCCCGTGCACATTTTCGCCAGTGCAACTAATGCAGCACAATAAGCCTCAACCATGAAGACAAACAATTTCCCACTGCCCATCGCATCCTGTAGGAGATAATAGTAGCAGTCATCATCTTCAAAACGCTGTGCCGATACAAACGGGCTCACCAGTGTCTGAAACACAGGTAAGGCTCTCAGGCACTGGCCAAAATAGCGGGCATGCATAAAGTACGGCAGCGCGTCACTCATAGAACCGGTTATCAATTGCTGCCCAAAACGAAAGGCAACATCATAGCCTTTGGCATATTGGGTCGCGTTAGCGGCGAGTTTTTGAATTTGCCGGCAGCTCAGCGTGCTGTCACCGACTAAATCGTCGGTAAAAATACCGGTGCCACGCAACAATTTGTGCTCAGGCGCACCTCGCGCCACCGCGACCGCCACTAAATTTGCAGCCAGCTGTCGCCCCGGTAACACTTTGTCGTTTACCGTTAGCAGCCGTGTATTCTTGCCGTCAGAACTACGCATCAGCACTTCACTTTTTACTGCGTACTGTTTCCTGCACAGGCTCAGGCCACCTGCCGGGATGTTTCATCTAATTGCCGATTCAGGCCGGACATGAGATCCGCCAACGTGCTGTGTTGACTCAGCCTTGCACAGGCACTGCGAACGGAGTGGAAAATTGCGGTTGTCTGGCCGCCACTTTTGAACGCAACATTGCGAATACTTCGCTCCAACTGTTCCGCCAGTTCTCGGGCCTCGGGCACACCGGTATCCGGTAGCAGAATCACAAAACGGTCCCCGGCGTAGCGACAGGCCAAGTCTACTGCGCGCAGATTCATAACAATTAATTGCGAAATCTCACGTAAGAAACGATCGCCTTCCTGGTGACCGTAGCGCAGGTTAAATTCAGAAAAATCATTGATGTCTAACACAATCACCGACGCGTCGACACCTTGCTCCTGAAGCGTACTGGCGCGATCTCGCCAGTAATCTGCGCGATACAGCTGCGTGATCACATCGATTTGTTCATGACTGCGATACCAAAGCTCGCGACGTTGTAACTGACGATTCAGCGCCAGTTGCTCCTGATGCCACAGGTATAACGCGTAGCTCATTACCACCATGCCGACTGCCGCAGGAATCGACTCTACCAGGCTCAACCAGGTTGCCGCATTGCTATAATGGGTGAACTCATCAATCACATCCAGCAGGGCAGAAAAGCTAAACAGGGTTAATCCAACCACCAGCAAAGTGGTCACCTGCCCCGGCGGGCGGCTAATCATAACCGCAAAAATCCAGCACAATGTCAGCAGGCACACGCTGCCTTCGCCCACGACATCGAGCCATTCAATGCTGGTCATGGGTTTTAACTCACCGTGCAAGGTACACAAGGTCATGGCAAGGGTCAGTATCACTACAACAAATGCCAGCAAGCCCTGATGTCGAAACAATAAACTGAAGTTCATTCGTAAGTCCTACTTTCTGCAGCAACCAAAAATTACGTACCACAGCGTATATTGAATTGCATAAATCATAGGGGTCATTCTGGCTCACGAATGTGACACTACTGTGATAACTCCCGCGGAAAAAATCAGAAAATTGCTTGTTAAGCATTTAGAATCAATGAGTTATGAGGGGGTCATTTGGGCTCAACATTTGTGGGCAAAGCACCTAAAAGGTGCTTTTTGGCGCCGTTGTCGCAAAAACGTCATGATGTGTTTCACAGAACTGTCATTTTTCATTCCTACCTTAGCCGCAACGCTTACAACACTTCTTCGATGAGAACACACATGACTATGAAAATTTCACAGGTAGCCGTTGCGGTAGGCACCATTGTTGCCGCATCCTCAGCCGTGGCGGCTGACAATGCAGGCCTTATAGGTCAGTTGACCAATGCCCAGCAAGACCGCGTGTTTGCCGGCGCAAAAATCGAAATCAAAGAACTCGACAAAGTCACATTTTCCCGTCGTGACGGCACGTTTCGTTTTACTAACCTGCCCGCGGGCGACTACACACTGGTCGTAACCTATCTGGGCGCTAAGCCCGTTAGCCAGACTGTGTCTCTCGTTGCCGGTGAAAACATGACACCGGTGATCACACTGGAAGCCAAAGACGATGCATTGGAAGAGGTCATGGTGCGCGGACAGCGCAGCGGTCAGGCAAATGCAATTAACCAACAACGTATGGCCGACAACATCAAATCGATTGTGTCAGCTGATGCCATTGGCCAGTTTCCGGACCAGAACGCAGCAGAGTCATTACAGCGTTTGCCAGGCCTTTCGATAGAACGCGATCAGGGCGAAGGCCGCTTTGTTGGCATCCGTGGTATCGACCCTAATCTGAACAACGTCACCATCAACGGCCTGAATATTCCGTCTCCGGAAGCCGGTGTGCGTTCAGTAGCACTGGATGTTATTCCGTCGGAACTTATTCAAACACTGGAAGTGTCCAAGTCTGTTACGTCTGATATGGACGCCGATGCCATTGGTGGTGCTATTGAAGTAAAAAGTGTGAGCGCGTTTGACCGCAAAGGCCAGACTGCCACACTCAGTGCGCAGGTCAGTCAGAATCAGCTGCGTGACGAATTAAGCCCCAAAGCATCAGCCACCTACACCAACCTGTGGGATGACACGTTTGGTATTGCTGCCGCGCTAAGTTACTTCGAACGTGACTTCGGTTCGGACAATATCGAATCCAATGCCGATGACGAGATAGAACAACGCCATTACACCATTACCCGGGAACGGTTAGGTGCGGCGGTAAACCTGGACTATCGACCAGATTTTAATAACCAGTACTACCTGCGCACCCTTTACAGCGAGTTTTCTGACGCCGAGTACCGCCAGCGCAATACGTTTGTACTGGATGGTGAAGATTCGGAAGTCGAGCGCGAATCCAAAGATCGTTATGAATCGCAATCTATCTTTACTGCGGCGCTGGGCGGAGAACACACTCGCGGCGAATGGCTGTTTGATTATCAGTTGGGCTATGCGAAGTCTGACGAAGATGAACCCGATGCGTTGTATTACGTGATGGTTACTGAAAACGACAGCATAGAAGGCGATATGATGCGTCGCATTCCCTCCCTGACCTATAACGCCGATGTCGACGACCTGAGTACTTATGAGCTCGACGAAATTAGCTTTGAAGATAACTACACCGAAGACACAGAAAACAGTATTCAGGCAAACATTACCCGCTCTTTTGCCAATGACCCTTACCTGAGTGAGCTGAAAGCCGGTTTTAAAGTGCGCCAACGCAGCAAAAAGGTCGACAGCAACATTTACATTTTCGACGGTGATTTTGATGGCGTAGACCCCTCTCAGTTCGCTGCCACTCAGCCCGATTGGGGATTGGGCAACTTCGGGCCGGGATTAAACCGGTCGGCACTACGCAGCGACTTTAAACAAAATCGCGGCTCACTGGAATTGGCAGAACTGGACTCTGAACTCGAGTCGAACGGCGCGTCATACAACACCAACGAAGATATTTTTGCAGCGTACTTTATGGGTACCTTTGATATCGAACAATGGCACATTGTTGCCGGTGTCCGCTATGAAAATACCGACTTCGATACCTCTGGTATGCGTGTTGAACTGGTAGAAGACGAGCAAAACGACGTAGAAGAAGTCGTTAATACGCCGTGGCAGGCAGACCGCTCATACGACTACTTCTTACCCAGCGTAAATGCCAAGTATACCTTTTCGGATCAATTGATTCTAAGGGCCGCATTTACCCAGACTATTTCTCGCCCCCGCTTTGAAGAGTCCGCCGCCTACCAGATTATCGAAAGCAAGACGGAAGAGGACGATGGCGAATTTGTTACCGAGCGCGAAGCGGAAGTGGGCAACCCTGCTTTGCTGCCTTATGAAGCCACAAACTATGATCTGTCTCTGGAATACTACCCGGGCGACATTGGGGCCCTGTCCGCCGGGTTATTTTATAAGAAAATCGATAACTTCGTGATTTACGCCGACGTTGCCGGTACCAGTGACTGGGAAGGCTATGACGAAGTCATTCAGCCGGTCAACGGTGAAAGCGCCGACTTGTTAGGCCTGGAATTGTCGTGGGTGAAAGCCTTCGACAACGGCTTATTGCTCTCAGCTAACGGCACTTTCTCAAATTCAAATGCCACTACGTTACTCGACGGCGAGCGCTACAAAACCAGCTTGCCTAACCAGTCTGATACCGTGGGCAACCTGACAGTTGGCTACGAAGCCAATCAATTCAGCCTGCGACTCACCATGGCTTACAAGAGTAAGAACCTCGAAGAAATCGACGGTGACATGATTCGCATGGAAGACGCCCACCAGCAGTTTGATTTTACCGGCAAATACTTCGTTAACGATGACGTTACCGTGTACTTCAACGCAATTAATATCAATGACGAGCCTTACTACCATTACTTCGATCAGCGCAATCAAAACGCGCAGTATGAAGAATATGGTCGCACGTTCGAACTGGGCTTCAACTGGCAGCTATAAGCCAGAAAATAGCGCGGGCGCACAAGGACCAGCGCGCCCGTTCTAATTTTAGTAACACAGACTGCGTTTGCGGCCAGCGGCTAACAAACGCATAGCAATACCTAAGGTACACAATGAAAATACGGGTTTTATGGGGCATCGCGTGTCTTGCGCTGCATGCTAACTCGCTGGCTGGCGACGTTTATACCGACGACTATTACCAGCAGCACGTCATTGCTACGACGCACACTGACACGCTGGATAAAAGCTGGAACTGGCTTGTGCTGGGCGATTGGGGCCGCAATGGCCATTTCGCACAGCGCAGTGTGGCACAATGGATGGATATCGCAGCCAGGCAATTTGACGTCGATATGATTGTGTCGACAGGGGATAATTTTTACGACAACGGTATCGCATCGGTAGACGATCCCTACTGGCAGACCTCGTTCGAGAATGTCTATCACGGCCCTCATTTATTCAGTAACTGGTACGTTGTGCTGGGAAACCACGATTACCGGGGCAACTGGCAGGCACAAATCGATTACAGCGCCAAAAGTCGACGCTGGAACATGCCCGCTCAATATTACAGCGTCTTGAAAACACTGGACGATGGCGCCACCGTCCATTTGCTCTTTCTGGACACCAGCCCACTGAACCCGGACTACCAGCAGGAAGCTAAATACGCAGAGACACAAAAACAGGATGCGAAAGCGCAGCTTAAGTGGCTGACGCAGCAACTGGCCGAGCACCAGGACGCAACCTGGACATTTGTAATAGGTCACCATCCGCTGTATTCCAGCGGCAAACGTTACGGGAAAAATAAAGCAATTCGCAACGTACTGGAACCGCTGTTAGAGCAGTATCAGGTAGATGCGTATTTTGCCGGACACGAACATGATCTTCAGCACAACCAGCCTGTCGGAAAGCACATGGCGCACTTTGTATCTGGCGCGGGTTCCGAAATTCGTCCGACCGGCCAACGTGAATTCACCCGATTTGCCGCTTCCACAGCAGGCTTTGCTGCGGTAAGCGTAAATGCCCGGGAAACACTGATTCAATTTATTAATGATCAAGGCGACGTGATTTACAGTCATTCACTTCAGCCACACAAGGAAGCCGCCCAATGAAATTTGCCGCTTTAACCCTAAGCCTGAGTCTGGGGTTGCTGTTAACCGGCTGCTCGGGAACAGCATCCACGCAAGCACACACAGGACCTGCGACGCCTATTGAACTTAACGAAATCCAGATAAAAGGTGAACACTTACTACCGGTTGCAAACGACACTTTATCGGGCTGGTTGGTTGTTAGTGAGCACACTGGATTACACTGGCTGTCACCGAATTACAAAACACTCAGTCACTGGCAGGGCCACTTTAGTCAGGCCGATTGGCGTTGGCTGGACGCCCAGACATTGGTGATCACCACGCTGGACAACAATACCAGCGCTATGCAGGTGTTCACGCTGGATACAACATCAGGCGAGTTTAACTCGCGATTGCTTGCGCATGCCGACCTTGCAGATCGCGAAACCGTTTGCCTGCAAAAATCACAGGATGATTTGTTTGTATTTAGCACCGATGCCCGCGGTTTACTGACACATTCGCTGTTACTGCCCGGACAAGAGGATTGGCAAATAACGGATATACGCACCCTGATGGTAGGCCCTAATATTTCTTCTTGCAGTGTTGCCGATGCATCAGGCACGCTCTATTTAGCAGAAGAGGAAATCGGCATATGGCAATACGCCGCCGAGCCAGAAGGGGAAAATACCCGACAGTTAGACTATTTTGCCAATGCACCGGAAATCGAATCCGTATCAGCTCTGAGTGAAGAGGTGTATTTTACCGTAGCGACCAATGAAGCCCGCATTCATATGCGTGGTTCGGAGAATACAAGCTGGCAGCTCGACGATACGTTCGAACTCAAAAGCATCAGTGTTGCCGCGACCTCACAGGGCCTGCAAGCCGGTATTTATGACGAAGCCAGTCACACCTTGTTTGCCGTTAAATTACCGGGACCAGGGTTAAAAAAGGCACCTGAGAAACAAAGTGTCATGCTCACCGCCGACGCACAAACCGTCCCGGTAAACCGGTATGGTGATGCCGCCGACGATCCGGCTTTCTGGATAAACCCACACTCCCCCTCAGACAGCCTCATTCTGGGAACAGACAAAAAATTTGGCCTCAATGTCTATGCGCTGGATGGCAGTCTGCGTCAAACCCTGCCAGTAGGACGAGTGAACAATGTGGATGTGCGCCAGGCTATTCAAACTGCACAAGGCAGTATTGATATAGCCGTAGCAAGCAACCGCTCATCACAATCTCTGTCGGTATTCAGTATAGACAATCAAGGTACCGTCGCATTGCTGGACAACGTGCCCACAGATCTGTCGGATGTGTATGGGCTGTGTACCGGTTTAATCAACGCTCAATTACACGTGGTGGTGAATAACACCGATGGGCGTTTTCAGCACTACGCGCTAACCATTAAAGACACGACGGTAAGTGCTCAGCGCCTGAACGAATTCACCCTGCCCAGCCAGCCTGAAGGCTGTGTTATTGACGATAACACTGGCACACTTTATTACGGTGAAGAATCGACCGGCGTTTGGAAGCGTTCGCTGATAACGGATGCCTCTGCCCCCACGTTGATTGCGGCAGTAAATGAGCAGGTACACGCAGATATTGAAGGCATGGATATTTACCGCCACGAGCAGCAGCGCTATCTGATAGTATCCAGCCAGGGGAACAGCCGTTTCGCTGTTTATGCGCTGGACGATAACCAACGCCTGCTCGGCACATTTGGTGTCGCTATGAACCCGCTTGCAGGTATCGACGGCGTCTCGGAAACCGACGGACTCGCAGCTACGTCTCATAATTTGGGGCCGCAATACCCGAACGGATTGTTAGTGGTGCAGGACGGGCGCAATGTCATGCCGGCAGCGCCACAAAACTTCAAAATTATTGACGGCAATAAAATCGCGCGGTTCATTCAACAACGTCGTTAACTGCGCTTCAACCAGAGCCCTGGACCGGATAGCCCGGGGCTCCCCGAGACTTCCTTCCTCCGCACGATTATCACTTTGCATACTTGTGTATTCAGATTTATACATAACACACGCTTAAATACCATAAGATTACCAATAGTCACATTTGTCACATAAAGCAATGAAGAACATCCGACGAGTTACACTAAAGCAGTAATTTTTAACAATTACGCGAAGATAACTTGCAGGATTACGAAAATGACAAATACTTAGGTTAACGAAAAAGCCCCGGAGTGCTGCATGAGTTTATCGGTACTGGTAGCGGATGATTCCAAGCTATCTCGGCGTAGTGTAATACGCGCGTTGCCGCCAGAATTGGAAGTCACCATTGAAGAAGCCACTAATGGCAAAGAAGCCATCGACAAGCTGTCGGTGCAGCCATTTCAACTATTGCTGCTTGATTTAACCATGCCCGAAGTCGATGGCGTGGGTGTGCTCGAATATTTATCTAATCAGTCCAGCTCGCCCAGCGTAATTGTGATTAGCGCTGACTTTCAACCGGAAAAACAACGAATTGTGATGTCCCTCGGGGCAAAGAAGTTCCTTCGTAAGCCACTCGACAAAGAAGAGTTGGCGATGACGCTTTTCGAGTTGGGTTACCTATGAACGATGCTATTGCTTTCACTGAAGACCAGCGAGACGCCCTGCAAGAGCTCATGAACATTTCAATGGGTCAGGCTGCCAATAGTCTTGCGCATTTAATCGAAACAAAGATAGGTATATCTATACCTAACATTACCGCCGTTACGCCAGAACAATTGTTCGAGATGGTGAGGCATAATCAAGAGGCTCATTACACCCGCCAGTCGTTTATGGGCGATATTCATGGCGAGGTCATGTCCATTTTGTCGCAATCTGGTTTGGCTGAGGTGGCAGAACTCATGGAGTACGAGCAACCACTGTCCGACGCCGATATAAAAGAGACCATTCTGGAACTGTGTAATATTCTGGCTGGTGCCTGTTTGTCGGGGTTGTCTGAACAACTCGAGCTGACCACCAATTTGCAAATGCCTACCTTGTTTCAGCCTGAGAAGCATGATTTTAATCAGCTGGGCTGGCAACACAGTCTGGTAATGGAGGTCAAATTTGATATCCAGATCTCTTCGTTTACCATGCGGGTTGTATTTTGCCTGGACGACGCATCACTGCATAAACTCACCTCGACGATTGATGAGTTACTGGGCTAGCGGGAAATGGATAACCCCCTACTCAACAAACTCCCGATTGGGATTTGTTTAGTCAACCAGGATTATATCATTACGCATTTGAATGCGTTCTTTCTTGATCGCATGGCATCAGAACTGCGCGACGAAGCCATTGGAAAACCTATCGGTGACGTGTTTCCAGAGCAGATAAAGTTTTTGAAACGGCGTATTAAGTCGGTATTTGTGTTGAAACACCCCAGTTTTAGCTACTGGGAACAACGACCGCATATCTTCCCGTTTAAAAGTAGCCGACCGATTACCGGCGAAGAAACACAGATGGTACAAAACATGGAAATTGTGCCACACAAAGACCCCGACACCGGCCAGCTCTGTGCTTGTATCCTGATCCAGGATGTCACTGCACAGGCGAGTTACTTTAAGGCGCAGGCGCAGTTGGCCGAGGAGTTAAAGGCCGAGCACGAAGCGCAACGCAAACTGATCCGCAAACTGGACCGCGCACAGGCACAACTGATTCAGGCTGAAAAAATGGCATCGACCGGTCAGTTAGCCGCCGGTATAGCCCACGAAATCAATAACCCTATGGGGTTTATTACCGCCAATCTGAATACCCTTGAACAGTATGCAAAACACCTGCTCGACGCCTGCCAGGCCAGCCGGGACCTGGTGGAAATACACAGTGATACCGAACTGCAGCAACAATTTAATCAGATTATTCAATCCAACCACGTCGATTTAGTCAGCGAAGACATCGCCCCGCTTATCGAAGAGTCGAAAGACGGACTCAAACGGGTGCGTGAGATTGTTTCCACACTGCGCTCTTTTGCGGAAGATACACAAACCGGCTGGGGTTTACTGAATCTCGATGAAACCGCCAACCAACTGGTGCAACTCATTGGCGTGCAATACAAAGCGCCGACTTACAAAGTGAAATGCGAACCGCCAAACCTGAAGTGGTATTGTGAATCAGCCAGTCTGAAACAAGCCCTGACCAACGTACTCATGAATGCCGCCCAGTCTATCACCGACAAAGGGTTGGTTATGTTATCTATTCAGCAGCGCGGCGCCATGCTGCATATAAAAATCCTCGACACGGGTTGCGGTATCAATGAGAAACACCTTGGGCGCATTTTTGAACCCTTCTTCACAACCCGCCCGGAAGGCCAGGGTCAGGGGCTCGGTTTGTCTGTAGCCTACACAGCCATTGAAAATCACAAGGGCAAAATGGTAGCCAACAGCAAGCCCGGCAAAGGTACCGTCATCGAAATATTGCTGCCAGCCTTGTCCGAGAAACAGGCAGAACCGCAGGATGACGAAAATTCTTCATTAGCTGCATCCACTCAGCAACCCGAATCGTTATAACTATGTGCAAAGTGATTTACCAGTGCGACACGCTTACATGCTGCCTTGGTCATTTTACACATCGATAAAAACAGAACATTAACGCAAGAACCCATTGAGGCTGTTATGGAGCAAGAAACCCTGTTCCCGCTGTTACGCGGAACAGCTCAGGGGAACCGAGAGGATTTCGCTGAGCTATATAAAGTTGCCAGTCCACAGGTATTTGCTGTTGTGCTCAAGCTACTTAAACACAAAGAGCTTGCAGAAGAAGCAACACAGGATGCCTTTATTAAAGTGTGGCACAACGCAGCAAATTACCAGAGAGCAAGAGGCACTGTGCTTACCTGGATTATTAGTATTGCCCGCTACCGCGCGCTCGACATGCTGCGCTATCAGCGCGTAAGAAAGACTGAAGATACCGAGCCCGATAGTATGCCTACTGACGACGAAAGCAATTTCGAGTTGGAGGCGAAACTTTCTCACCCAAAGCTTGAGAGCTGCCTCGACGAACTGGATGCTCAACAGCGGCAAGCCATTCACCTGGCTTACTTTAATGGACTATCCCACCTTGAAGTTGTTCAACATTTGTCTTCACCACTTGGCACCATTAAAAGCTGGATCCGCCGTGGTTTGGTGAGCTTACAGAGGTGTTTGTCATTATGAATTATGCCAAAGAGACACTGTGTAATGCGTTGGCGGCGGAGTACGTTCTGGGTACCTTGAAAGGCAAAGCCCGCCAACGCTACGAAACCCTGATGATGGAAAATCAAACCATCCGCGAAACCACCTGGCTGTGGGAGCAACACCTCAACGGCTTGGGCGAGGGTCTGAAGCCTGTGCAGCCGCCCCCTTCGGTATGGAATAACATTCAGCAAAAATTAGGCTGGGTAGCGCAAGCTGACAATGTCGTTACACTCAAGCCTGAGAAGTCCAACAGCAAGCGTTGGCAGGTTCTGGCAGGACTAAGTACGGCGGCGGTACTTCTGATTGTGCTGTTAATGCCATTAACTCAGCCGACCGTAGAGCCAAACATATCCAGTGTAGCCGTAGTCACCGATCAGGCGCATCAACCCTTGTGGCTCATTGAGCTGTCTGACAACCATATCTTTACGCGTGCAACCAGTAATCTGGTGGCACAACAAAATAAAGATTATGAGTTATGGATGGTGCCGGATGATGGCAGCGCCCCGGTTTCACTTGGCCTGTTACCTAAAACGGGTGACGTACAGTTGGTCAGACCGTCACAACTCACTCTGGCCGGCGTTTCTGCCCTTGCAGTAAGCCTTGAGCCACTCGGCGGCTCACCGTCAGGCTCTCCCACCGAAGTGTTGTACATTTCACCACTTACCAAAGTGTAATTTCGTGTGAGCTCTCAGCATTGAGAGCTCATCATTTCCACTCGACTATTGTTTTATTTGCCCTCTTAAAAAAATTACCATTTTTTTAACATTTTCTGCATCCACATCGAATCCCTCAGTCGTACGGCTAAATAAGAGAAGCTGAAAACGCCTTCAACTTCTTATTGGAACTCACGACAACACACACCCAAATGGGGATTTGATATGAATAAAATACGTTTGCCAATCTTACTAAGCAGTCTTGCAATTACCACACTTGCAAATGCTTCCAGCCACCGCGAGGCACCTAATATTGCCCGCTCGCCGGCGCTGGACAGTACCGACTTTTACGCGTTTAACAGCTACGAAGAGGGTCGCGATGGGTTTGTTACCCTGATTGCGAATTATATTCCTCTGCAAGATGCCTATGGCGGCCCTAACTACTTCGCTATGGATCCGGCTGCGGTTTACGCCATTCACATCGACAACGACGGCGATGCAATGGAAGACCTTACCTTTACCTGGCAGTTTACGTCTAACCTGGCGGCAAACAATGAAGGTATCGCGCTAAATATCGGCCCTGCAGACAATCAACGAGCAGTGAAGGTCCCGCTGAAAAACATCGGTCCAATCAGCGCTGATGACATGAGTGCGGCGAATTTTTCAGAGTCTTATACCTTTGCCATGATCGAAGGCGGTATGCGCGATGGCACTAAAACTATGCTCAGTGCTGAAGGCAGCATGGGCTTTGCCAAGCCGCTGGACTACATCGGGAATAAAACCTTTAGCTCTGCCGCGGAATATGCACGTTATGCAGACCAGTTTGTATATAACGTATCTGTGCCTAACTGTGAGATGCCAGCGCGAGTATTCGTCGGTCAGCGCAAAGACCCGTTTGTGGTCAACCTTGGAAAAACCTTCGACTTGGTTAACTACGTACCAGTAGAAGGTGACAGTGCACCAGGTGCTAACGATGCTGGTGGGTTCCCGGGCGGCATTACACAAGATGACAGCAATGACGATCTTGCAGACAAAAACGTTACCAGCATTGCATTGGAAATCCACGCTAGCTGCATCACTGGTGACGGCAACGGCACTATTGGCACCTGGACGACAGCCAGTTTGCCGCAAGGCCGCGTATTAAACCCGAATGCCACGTTTAGCAAGCCAGATGTGCAACAAGGCCCGCTAACGCAGGTATCAAGACTGGGGAATCCGTTGGTAAACGAACTGGTAATCGGTATTGGTGACAAAGACCGTTTCTCTACTGCGCATCCCAAAGACGATGGTCAGTTTGCGGATTACGTAACACACCCAGCGTTACCGGAACTACTCAATATCCTGTTTAAAGATGCGGTTAACACTACCCTGGGCGCCAATTTGGACACGCTGGCTCCAACTAATATTCCTCGTATGGATTTGGTTACCGCGTTCCTGACCGGCTTCCCGGGCGTGAATCAGTTAGCCACCGTAACACCTTCAGAAATGCTGCGATTAAACACCGGTATTCCGGCGACGCCGGCAGATCAACAATCATGGGCAGGCGTAGCCGGTGACGACCTTGCAGGGTTCCCCAACGGCCGTCGCCCTGGTGATGACGTTGTTGATATTGCGCTTCGTGTCGTTATGGGCCGCTTGTGCTACCCGATCCCGGTTAACGGTACTGATACAGATCTGGGACTCTGTACGCCTGATGACGCCAACGTAGGTACAGTGCCATTTACCGACGGTGCGCCACTGGATGCGTCAATGATGGACAGCACCTTCCCTTATCTCGCTACGCCGCTGCCAGGTTCAGAATAGGAGAGCACAATGAAAAGACTATCTTTATTGTCTCTTGCTGTAGTGGTGAGTCTTACTGGCTGCTTTGATTCGTCTGATGACGATAACACTTCACAGAATACTAACCGGGCTCCTGAAGCTGACTCACGGGCACTGACAACGCAAACCGAAGTGGCCATTACTGACCAGCTTAATGCGACCGACGCTGACGGCGACTCACTGACTTATGCGGTTTCCACGGGTCCTATGTTTGGTACCTTGAGCTTGTCATCAGGCGGTGCGTTTACCTATACCCCTAATAGTGAGTACACCGGCGCAGACAGCTTCAGTTACACAGTGTCTGATGGCACCGCCTTTGCGGTAACCGGGTTTATAGACATTACGGTTGAAGCACTGGAGGTGTCTTTCAACGACACCGTAAGAACGGTGTTTACCCTCGACGCTAACGCCGAACCTGTTAGCGTGAACGGACGGGAATACATCGAAGATGCCAATTCACCGGGTAACTTTGACGATCTGTTAGACAATTAACCAACCGGCCAGGGACGGCTTCCTCAGGATGCAGCTATGAAAAGAAAATCACTATTTCACATTCCTATTCTGGGCTCAATTACCGCAGTTTGCATGACGGTAATCGCAATGTTGATTCTCGAAATTAACACCGCGTTTGCTCACGTACACGGGCATGACGATCACAGCACGATTCAAACTACTTTCAGTCCCCGTCAAATTGAGCGCTTGCTGGCAAACAGTACCAGACCGGACTTTGATGCTCGTTGGTTAACGCCAGTCCTGAATTACTTTGAACACACTGCCATGGAGACCGACCTCACTTCAAGGCAGCGTATGTTTTACGCCAGACTACTTCAGCATGAACACCGATTCGACGAAGCGCAATTACAGCTTGAGATGTTGCTGGAGATGAACCCACTCAATACTCAGGCTCGACTGCTACTGGCTAACGTCGCACTGAATCAGGGACAGGCTGATGAGGCAATTTTGCTTTGCGAGCGCCTGATAGGACAAACTGACTTACTGGTCGCTACAACATGCCTGATGGAAGCGCGCATGCAGCAAAAACCCTCTGAAATACACTATGCGCAACTGCAAAAAGTCACACGCTTCAGTGAAAGGGCCCCTGTGCAGGTGCAAACCTGGATCAACGAAGTGTTGGCCGATATGGCGTTGTACACTGACAACCCCGAAGAAGCAATTGCCTATTGTGAGAGGACTGAGCGCAGTGACTGGCCAGTGAGTACCTGGGTTGCCTGGTCGAAAGCCAAACTTCAAATGAATCAAGGCCGGGAAATTCTGACACACCTGGCACCACTCATCGACAAAACTGCGGTTCCCAATGACAGTATGTTGCTTTACCTGGCGCTCGCAGAACAGCAGGTTGGCGGCGAGCATAAATGGATAAAACAGATGGCTCAGCGGGTACAACTTAGAGAAATGAATCAGGACACCTCGCATGCCGCCGAAGTCGCGCTCTATTATTTGCATTTAGCCAATGAGCCAGCTCAGGCACTCACCTGGGCAACCATAAACTGGGATAACGCCAAGTCGCTTAACGACCAG
>NZ_CFIDRX010000001.1:0-94844 GCF_984433645.1 Marisediminitalea sp. | reverse complement strand
CTAGTGTATTGTCAGAAAAGTCGGTATGAATGAACACGCGGGTGGCCAACTGTTCTGAGCGCTCGAAGTAGTCTTCCAGACAACCGGCCAGCGATCCTTTGTCCAGCGCCACGACGCCCTGATAACGCTCACCCTCTTCGGGCGTAATTGTGATCACCAGTACCGCGTTTTCAACCAACTCACTAAAAGTGGCTTCAGACAAATCCGCCTCTTCATCCCAACGTGCCACGCCGCGCAGCTGCTGCTCGTGTGTTGCATTAATAACGGCGTAGCGCACTTTGCCCTGACTCTGAATTTGTAAGCCAACTTCGCCTTCAAACTTTAACGTAGCGGTCAGTAAACTCGTGGCTGCAGCCATTTCAGCTAACAGTTGCTGAATTGGCTGGGGGTAGTCCGTGCTGTGAACGATAGGCTTCAGTGCGTCCTGAAGTCGCACCAACTCGCCACGCACACTGGCTTTTTCAAATAAATAACGATGTAGTTGATCAAACTGATTCATCTCAATTCCTGTCCGGGCATTCGCCCTATTGATGCTTAAACTTAATTAATTCGCGACGCTGTTTTTTATCGGGGCGGTTTTCCGGCTTCGGACTGTGGAAGGTCTGCATCTTTCTGGCCAGCTGATTTTGCTCGCGTTTAGCCACGCTATCGGCCGTTTCCTGATACATCAGTTCAGCCAGTTTCGCTGGCTGACGCTTCTCTTCAATCCCAGTGACTTCCACTTCTTTTACGTCCCAGCCGGCAGGTACTTTAATCAGCGCACCTAACTCTACAATTTTACCCGGCTTACTCTTTTGTCCATTATAGTGAACTTTTCCGGCCTGAATCAGGTCTCTAGCCAGAGCACGTGTTTTCGTAAGACGCGCCGCCCAGATCCATTTGTCCAGTCGTACTTTTAAGGCTGTGTTGTTGTCGTTTACCATGGGCATTTTACATACAAAATTGTCATATTTATTTAACCTGTCTGCATTAAGGTTGTTGCCCCCGCTCAGACTAGGCTATGATGTGACTGTTATATAGCGGCTTATGTTCCACCAATTTGTTGTTTTCAGATGATAATTAATCAAACCAGCTTGCAAAATATCCCAGCGTTGCTGACTACACATCAAACACGTATTCGCGTGGTTGTGCTTGTATTATTAAGTATTTATCTGATCGCCTATGCAGCGGACATGACCTGGAAACTCATTCCCACGCCGTCATCAAACGCACCTGCGGCTTCAACACCCCGTTATACCGGTTCAGTCGCCAGCTCTCAACGTGGGGTCGATATTGGCCAAATACAACAGTTGAATTTGTTTGGCGAAGTAAATAAAAGTGCGCCACCACCGGTTCAGGAAACCATCACCGACGCACCAGAAACCCGATTGAACCTGGTGTTGTCCGGTTTAGTGGCCAGTACCGATGAAGAAGCCGGTACGGCAGTAATAGAAAACCGCGGAAAACAAGCCACTTACGCTATTGGCGATAAAATTGACGGAACGAATGCCATACTGAGTCAGGTCCATATAGACAGAGTCATCATTAAAAATGGCGGTCAACATGAAACACTCATGCTGGCCGGACTCGATTTTAGCAAGCAAAACGCGGCCAATAACGCCGCTCCCAATCGCCAACCGGCCAGAGCAGGTGCCCAACCAGCACGCCGGGCGCGCGAGCTTAGCGAAGACGCCGTTGCAGCAACTGAAGCGCTGCGAGAGAAGCCGGCTAGCTTCACCGATTTCATCAGTGTGACACCCGCACTGGAAAACGGCCAGATGATTGGCTACCGCGTAAAACCGGGCAAAGACGCCAGCTTGTTTGAGTCGGTAGGGTTAATTAACGACGATGTCGTTATTCAAATAAACGGTCTGGACTTAACAGACCCCGCCCAGGCCCGAGATGCCATGGGTGAGCTTAGAGATGCGCAGTCTATTGAACTTACAGTAACCCGGGATGGGGAATACATTACACTGTACTTAGACATGCCAGAGCAGTAATGAACGCAACAGTGAACAGGATACAAACTATGAGGCAAGTTGGTCGAACCTGGTTGACCCGGATTAGTATTGCGGTATGTGCAACCGTTATGTGTGTGCAAGCCGCGGCCATCGAACGTATGCCCAAATTTCAGGATACCGACATCAACGAGTTTATTACCATAGTCGGTAAAAACTTGCAGAAAACCATCATTGTTGATCCTAACGTTCGCGGCAAAATCAGCGTGATCAGCTATGACATGCTGAACGAAGAGCAGTATTACCAGTTTTTCCTGAACGTATTGCAGGTTTATGACTTTGCCGTTGTGGAAATGCCAAACGGTATTTTAAAAGTCGTGCGCTCTAAAGACGCCAAAACTTCAAATATTCCGGTTGTTGAGGACGCCACACTGGACGGTGACGAAATGATTACCCGCGTTATTCCGGTATATAACGTGCCCGTGCGAGAGCTTGCGCCTATTCTGCGTCAGCTGAATGACCAGGCCGGTGGCGGTAACGTAGTCAGTCACGACCCTTCAAACGTAATGATGCTGACCGGCCGTGCAGCGGTAGTAAACCGCTTGGTTGAAATCATTGAGCGGGTTGACCGCGCCGGTGACGAAGAAGTCGATATCATCAAACTGCAATTCGCTTCAGCCTCAGAAATGGTGCGCATTGTAGAAAGCATCAACAAGTCCCAGGGCAAGCAAAATACGGGTACCAAGTCTGAGCCTCGCGTCGTGGCCGATGACCGCACCAACAGCGTAATTGTCAGTGGTGACGCCAAAGCCCGTCAGCGTCTGATTAATCTGATCCAGCGCATGGACCAGGAGCTGGAAACCAACGGTAATACCCGGGTTATCTTCTTAAACTACGCCAAAGCCGATGATTTGGTTAAAGTGCTCCAGGGTGTCAGTGACAGTATTCAGGCCGAAGAGAAAGGCACGGGTAACAATGCCCGACGTTCTGCGGGTGGGAATCGTGATGTCAGCATTGACGCCCACGAGGATTCAAATGCACTGGTTATAACCGCCGAGCCGGATATGATGCGCTCACTGGAAGCGGTAATTCGTCAGTTGGACGTGCGTCGTGCTCAGGTACAGGTTGAAGCTATTATTGTAGAAATGTACGAAGGTGACGGTACGTCACTGGGTGTACAATTGGTTTCGGAAGAAGGTGGCGGTACCCAGTTTAACAACGGCGTGATCCCAGTAGGTTCTTTGGCGGTTGCATTAAGACAAGCCGAAGACCAGACAACAAACTCAACCTACGTTACTGCCAATGGTGAAGTAGTCACCACGACTGATGTTACAGAAGGTGACTTTACCTCTCTGGCATCACTACTTGGCGGTGCTAACGGATTAATTGCCGGCGTGATCCAGAATGGATGGGGCGCGGTGGTACAGGCCGTAAGCAACGACACCAATTCCAACGTTTTGGCAACCCCACACCTAACCACCATGGATAACGAAGAAGCGTTCTTCATTGTGGGTCAGGAAGTGCCGATTATTACCGGTACTACCACAGGCGCTAACAACTCTAATCCATTCCAGACGGTAGATCGTCAGGAAGTCGGTATCAAGTTACAGGTTACACCGCAAATCAACGAAGGTAACGCGGTACAGCTGACTATCGAACAGGAAGTATCCAGCGTATCGGGTGCCACGGCTGTCGATATCTCCATCAACAAACGCCAAATCAAAACCACGGTTATTGTGGACGATGGTGGCACCATTGTGCTGGGCGGTCTGATTGATGAAGACGTACAGGAAAGTGTGTCAAAAGTGCCTCTGCTGGGCGACATTCCGATTTTAGGTCACTTGTTCAAGTCCACCACGTCGAGTAAACGCAAACGCAACCTCATGGTATTCCTGCGTCCTAAGATCGTACGTGACGGCGTGACCATGAACGAGATCAGCAAGCAGAAATATAACTTTATTCGCGCAGAACAGCTTCAGCGCCAGTCTCAGGGTGTAACCCTGATGCCGCAAACCGATACACCGGTATTGCCAGACTGGGATGAAAGCCTGGCGCTACCGCCTTCCTATGAAGAGTACCTGAAGCGTCGCGAAGAAGAGAAAAAGGCACAGGCTGAACAGGACGGCAACTAATGAGCGAGCTACTCGACACGCAAACTGCCGGGCAGCCTGAGCAACCCGACGACGAACAGGTTATCCAGACCGAACGTCAGTTGCCGTTTGGCTTTGCCAAGCGCCATAAAGTCCTGCTGGAAATTAATCAGGAGCCGGCGTTGCTTTATCACACCAGTGAAACGCCACTGGAGGTATTCGCCGAAGTACGCCGCTACTATGCCGCGCCGCTGGTATTGAAAGAACTGGCCCAGGAACAGTTTGAGCCGTTGCTAACCCAGGCTTATCAGCGCGACTCCTCTGCTGCCAAACAGTTAATGGAAGATCTTGGCAACGAGAGTGACTTGTTTTCGCTGGCAGAAGAACTGCCCGACACCGAGGACCTGCTCGACAGTGAAGATGATGCACCTATCATCAAACTCATTAACGCTATGTTGGGCGAAGCGATTAAAGAAGGCGCGTCCGATATCCATATCGAGACCTTTGAAAATCAACTTATCGTGCGCTTCCGCGTCGACGGTGTGCTGCGCGAAATCCTGCGCCCAAATCGTAAACTGTCATCTATGTTGGTTTCGCGGATTAAGGTAATGGCCAAGCTCGACATTGCCGAAAAGCGCGTGCCCCAGGATGGCCGGATTACGCTGCGTATCGCAGGCCGTGCGGTAGACGTGCGGGTATCGACCATGCCATCGAGCCACGGCGAGCGGGTCGTATTGCGTTTGCTCGACAAGAACAATGCGCGCCTGAACCTCGCTGATTTGGGCATGACCGAACAAAACCGCGGCCATTTTTCGTCACTCATTCGCAAACCTCACGGCATTATTCTGGTTACCGGCCCAACCGGCTCAGGTAAAAGTACTACCCTGTATGCCGGCCTGACCGAAATCAATTCCAAAGACCGTAACATTTTAACCGTAGAAGACCCTATTGAATTCGATTTACAGGGTATTGGACAAACCCAGGTTAACCCGCGGGTAGACATGACGTTTGCACGAGGCCTGCGCGCCATACTGCGTCAGGACCCCGACGTGGTGATGGTCGGTGAGATCCGTGATATCGAAACCGGGCAAATCGCCGTACAGGCCAGTTTAACCGGTCACCTTGTGCTCTCAACCCTGCACACCAATACCGCAGCTGGTGCGATTACGCGTCTGGAAGACATGGGTATTGAACCCTTCTTACTGTCGTCGAGCTTACTGGCTGTGTTGTCACAGCGCTTGGTAAGAACCCTCTGTCCGGAGTGCAAAACCGCACATGCACCGAGTGAGCAGGAAGCGGAAATATTAGGACTGGAGAACGGTCATTCCTGTGTTATTTATTCGCCTAAAGGCTGCGCCGCCTGTAACCAAACTGGCTATCGTGGCCGAACGGGTATTCACGAACTGTTGATCGTGGATGAAACCATTCGCACCATGATGCACGAAGGGAAGGGCGAACAGGCCATTGAGAAATACGTGCGAAAATCTACGCCCAGTATTCGCGAAGATGGCTGCCGCAAAGTCCTGAGCGGACACACTGCGCTTGAAGAAGTGTTACGTGTGACCCGGGAGGACTAATGGCGGCGTTTGCTTATAAGGCCATTAATGCCAAAGGCAAGAATACAAGCGGTGTACTGGAAGGTGACAACGCCCGCCAGATTCGCCAACAACTTCGCGAAAAGGGTCTGGTGCCCATGGAAGTTGAACAAGTGGCTGAAAAGAGCAGCGGCAGCAGTAGTGGCGGCTTTCAGCTGTTTAAGCCGCGTATTTCTGCCAGTGATTTGGCGCTGCTTACCCGTCAGTTAGCCACGCTGATTGAATCGGCTTTGCCCATCGAAGAAGCGTTACTGGCTGTGGCGGAGCAAAGCGAAAAGACCCGCCAGAAAAACATGATGATGGCAGTGCGCAGTAAAGTCGTGGAAGGGCATACCCTGGCCGACGCACTGGCGGAATTCCCCAGCGTATTTGATGACCTCTTTCGCGCCATGGTGGCGGCGGGCGAAAAGTCAGGGCACCTCGACACCGTACTCAACCGTTTAGCCGACTACACCGAGCGCCGCCAGCAAACCCGAAGCCAGATTATACAGGCGCTGATTTACCCGGCCATTATGATGTTTTTTGCCATGATGATTGTAGTCGTACTGCTTACCGTGGTGGTGCCGAAAATTGTCGGTCAGTTTGACCACATGGGTCAGGACCTGCCCACCATTACCACTGTGTTGATTAGCGTGAGTGAATGGATGCAGCAATACGGCCTGTATTTGTTAGTGGCCATAATGCTGTTAATTGTGCTGTTTCAGCGACTGGTTCAGCAGCCCGCAATTAAACTGCGTTATCACCGTTTTATGCTTAAATTACCTTTGGTAGGCAAAGTGGCCCGAGGCTTAAACACGGCCCGTTTTGCACGCACACTGAGTATTTTAACGGCCAGTGCCGTGCCATTGCTTGAGTCCATGAGGATATCTACTGATGTACTGCAAAATGTATATATTAAAGAACGAATTAGCGAAGCTGCGGTCAATGTAAAAGAGGGTAGCAGCCTGCGCGCGGCACTCGACAACACCAAAATTTTCCCGCCCATGATGATGCACATGATTGCATCGGGTGAACGCTCAGGTGAGCTACAACAAATGTTAAGCCGCTCGGCCGACAATCAGGACAGGGAATTTGAAGCACTCATTGGTGTCTCATTAAAAGTCTTCGAGCCTGTGCTGATCGTATCGATGGCAGCAGTGGTGTTATTTATAGTCATGGCAATTATTCAACCGATACTTGCGCTTAATAATATGGTGAACGTGTAATGAAAAACTTAAACAGACAATCGGGTTTCAGCTTAATTGAAATCATGGTGGTACTGCTGATCATCGGTATTCTGGCTTCTATGGTCGCACCACAAATTCTGGGTAACCAGGAAGAAGCGCAGCTTAAAAAGGCCGCTGTCGATATTCAGCAACTGGAAAGTGCGCTTGAAATGTACAAACTGAAGAACAACCGCTTCCCGACTACAGAACAAGGTCTTGACGCGCTGGTGACAGCCCCGACGATTGATCCTATCCCACGTAATTACCCGGAAGCCGGCTTCATCAAACGTTTACCTGATGATCCATGGGGCAATCCTTATGCGTTAATCAGCCCGGGAGAAATGGGCACAATTGATATTTTCTCAAACGGCCCGGATGGCGAGCCAGGCACCGATGACGACATTGGTAACTGGAATATTAACGAATACCTGAACTAACCGAATTTACCTCCATGCGCGTGCGTAGCTCCGTTTCTGCTTTATACAGTTTGCCACGCGCTCAGGGCGGCTTTACCCTGCTTGAGGTAATGCTGGTCCTGCTGTTGATGGGCTTAACCGCCGGTTATGTGGTATTTAACGCCTTTGGCAGCGACCCGTCAGAACAACTTGAACGCGAAGTACGTCGATTACAGGTGGTCATTGATATGGCCAGCGATTTTGCCGTGTTGAACCAGCAGCAACTCGGCATCTACTTTGACACCGAAGCGCGCAGTTACACCTTTATGCAGTTGGATGAAGAGGACAACTGGCTGCCCATAGAGGGCAACAAGGTATATGAACCTGTCACGCTCAGCGAGCCTTTTTATTTCACCCTGGCGCTGGACGATTTACCCTGGCAAACCGATGACAGCCTGTTCGACCGCGAGTTGTTCGATGCCACACTGAGTGTTAACGACAAAGAATTGAACATTGGCGAAGAAGCGCCGCCACCACCTCCGCCGCAAATTCTGATTCTGTCGAGCGGAGAAATTACCCCTTTTAGCCTGACCTTCTATTTTGAGCCGGATTTCAGCAACGACTTACCCGCTTACTTTCTGCTGAACAATCACGATATGCCACCACTAGAGGTCGTTGGCCCGTTGGAGCAGTTACCGTGAAGCCGCTTGTGCGCCAGTCTGGCTTGACCCTGCTTGAAGTCATGGTGGCATTATTCATTTTCGCAGTAACCGGCACTGCCATAATGAAGGCCGCATCCGAACACTTAAATGGCGTGGGTCAGATTGAAGAAGTCGCCGTTGCAACCTGGGTGGCAAATAATCGTCTGAACGAGATCCTGATGGAACGCCCCTGGCCATTGAAGAACAATCAAAAAGGCCAGCAGGATATGGCCGGCCGCACCTGGTACTGGACTCAGGTGGTAAAAGCCACCAATGACAGTGACTTTAAAGCCGTTGAAATCAGTGTGAGCTTAAAAGAGAGCCGCGCAGATAATATTACTACCGTGGTGGCTTACCTTACCAAGCCAAGCGAGGTTACCCAATGACGGCGCGTGGCTTTACCCTGATTGAAATATTGATTGCGATGGCCATTTTCACCATGATCGGCCTGGCTTCCACGGCGTTGCTGACTACCGTGATCGACAGTGACGAGGCTTCCACTGAAAAGTTTGCAGAACTACAACAACTGCAGCGCTTTATGCTTACCCTTGAACGCGACGTATTACAGGTCGTCGACCGGCCGGTTCGCGTAGAAGGCGAAGAGAATAAAACCGTCTTTCGCGGCGGCGAGCTGGACGATAGCGATGCCGACGGCATGGCTTTTGTGCGTGGCGGCTGGCACAACCCCAAACTCATGTTGCCCCGCAGCACCCTGCAAGGCGTGGCTTATCGCCTGAAGAACGGCAATATTGAACGTCTCAATACCGTCTATGTTGATAACGTTCTGGGTTATGAGCCTAAAGTCCGGGTTGTACTCAGCGACGTGACTGACTTTCAGCTGGAATTTAATACCGGCGAGAAAGACGGTAGAAATGACGGCTGGCACGACAGCTTTACCGGTGAACGGCTACCCGATGGCATCCGGGTAACGGTAACCACCAAAAAAGGCGGTGAATTTATTCGCACCTTTGCCATTGGCGGAGTAGCCAGCAATGGTTAACCCACGTCGCCAACAAGGCGCCGCACTTTTGATCGTGCTTATGATTGTGGCTTTAGTTGCCATCATCGCCACAGAAATGGGCGCCCGACTTCAACTGCAGGTGCAACGCGCGATCAATATTAAAGACAACAATCAGGCGTATTGGTACGCCGTTAGCGCCGAGGAATTTGCCCGCAAATCAATCGGCACGTTAATGCAGGAAACCGGCGACAAGATTCATTTAAACCAGCCATGGGCAGAAGAATTCGAGTACCCCATGGACAACGGTGGAATCAGCGCAAGATTGGAAGACATGCAGAGCTGTTTTAATCTGAACGCCCTGCCAGACGCCAACCAACAAAATGTCTCAGCCACCGAACCGTCAGAAGCCCTGACTGCCTTTGCCCGGTTGATCAAACTAGTTAATGAAGACATCGACAGTTACACCGTCGATACCATTCGCGATTCACTGGGAGACTGGATTGATGCCGACGACCAAATGCGGGTATATGGTGCAGAAGAAAGCGAATACGCGTCGCGGGAGTTTCCTTACCTGGCCGCAAACAGCATGCTGGCAAGTCAGTCAGAGCTGCGTCTAATCAACGGGGTTGAGCCTCAGTGGCTGGACAGTTTACTGCCCATGGTTTGTGTCATCCCGAGCAGCAACCTGATGTCGATTAACGTGAATACCCTGTCGGAAGACCACGCTCCCCTGTTAGCAGCCTTAACCGGCTTGAGCACCGAACAGGCAAACAGCGTCATTAGCGCCAGGCCCCAGGATGGCTGGGATGACGTAAACGATTTTCTAGCAGAGCCCGATATTACCGCCCTGCAATTAACCACTACCCAAACAGAATGGTTCGCCGTAACCACAGAGTATTTTATTTTACATACCAAGAGCCGTTACAATGAGGCAACTTTTGCCATGAGCTCGGTGTTTAATGCCACCTCAGCAGGTGACGTGAATGTGTTACGGCGCGAATTTGGAGTCTTGAAATAATGGAACAGTTAGTTGTCAGACTTGGCACCACTATGTCCGATCCGGTTCACTGGGTTGTTTGGTCAACGCAGGACCAGGATGTAATCGCCAGTGGCGAACTGCCTGACGCCAGCGCACTGGCCAGCCTCACCGAACGTACCCGGCTGCGTAAAGCGCTGGTACTGGTACCCGGCGCAGACGTGCGTTTGTGTCAGGTAGACCTGCCACCCAAAGCCAATCGCAAAATCCTGAATGCCATTCCGTTTATGCTGGAAGATGAGCTGGCTGACGATATCAGTGAGCTGTTCTTCGCATTTGGTCCGAAGACCGGTAATCAGCAAGCGGTAGCTATTGTGAGCCACGAGGCTGTAGCTCAGTGGCGCCAATGGATAGAAGACGCAGGATTTAGCTGCGACACTATGCTGCCTGACACGCTGGCATTGCCGCAACCTGACGACCAGCATTGGTCGGCCATTGCACTGGGCGAACAACTCATTGTGCGTCAGGGAAGCTGGCAGGGCATGCAGGGCGAAACCGACTTTATGACCAGCGTACTGGCCTTTCAGGCCAAGCAAATACCGGAAGGCGTTACCGTAACCGCGCTTTCAGACATGGATTTACACGCTGTACCCAATATTACGGTAGAGGCTGACGACTCCGGATTGCCGCCAGCGGGTAAGCTGGCAAAAGCCGCATTGTCTGCGTCGTTTAACCTGTTGCAGGGTCAATACAAAGTTAAAAAGCAACACAATCAGGTCTGGCAGTTCTGGCGTACACCCGCAATTTTACTGGGGTTGGTACTGGTGCTAACGATTGGCGAAAAAGTACTGCATTTGCAGCAGTTAGAACAGCAAAACGACGAGCTTTCTGCCCAAATCGATGCTGTCATTAAGCAGGGCTTTCCGGATCTCGGCACCTATCGAAACGCGCGAACACGTATAGAACGTGAAATGCGTGAATTAGAACAAGGCGGCAGTGGCAGCTCACTGCTGGTCATGCTGGCACAACTCAACAACGCCTTTGCCAGCTCTCAGGTCACGCCACAAACCATTCGCTTTGATGCCAATCGCACCGAAATTCGCATGCAAGCGGAAGGCAAGGACTTTAATGCGCTGCAAGCATTCAAACGCGGTGCGGAAGCGGCAGGCTTTAGTGTGGAAGAAGGCGCCATTAATAACCGCGATGACAAAGTCATCGGTACCATGGCAATTAAGGGGGCGTAATGGAGTTTTTAAAGCAGAAATACGCGGCCCTGACCGAGCGCGAACAGCGACTGGTACTACTATCGGCAATCGTTGTACTGATCGGCCTGTTCTACTGGGGGATTTGGGCGCCGTTAAACCAGGGCATCGACCAGCAAACCAAACAACTGAGTAATAACCAAAAACTACTCAGCTGGGTAGAAGAGCAGTCAGCACGCGCCGCTATTTTACGTCGCAGCCAGTCTGGCAACCGCACTTTCAACGGCTCATTACAGCAAGCCGTAACGTCTTCCAGCAATCAGTTTTCGCTGGTGATTTCGCGTATGCAACCGCAAAACGACAACCTGCAGGTGTGGATTGATGAGGCGGTATTTAACGACTTGTTAGCCTGGCTTGATCACCTCGAATCTCGCGGTGTACAAATTGACCAACTGGATGTTACCGAAGCCGACGCCTCGGGCATGATTAAAGTCAGACGATTGGTGCTGAGTAAATGATAAAACAGTATTGGCGATGGATCCACGCCGCCCTTTTCCTGTATCTCGTATTATTAGTAGCGTATTTACCTGCAGCGCAAGTGGCATACCGCCTGCCTTTGCCGAATACGGTAAAACTCGGCAAGGTGTCTGGTACCCTCTGGCAGGGTCACATCGATCGCGTAGTAGTGAACAACATGCCCATTCAACAGGTCAACTGGACGTTGTCTGCCTTACCGCTGTTCATGGGCACCTTGTCGGTAGATTTAGACGCAGGCAATATGCGATCAGCCAATGCCATTGCGTTTAAAGGGCCTCTGGAGGTCGATTTATTGTCTGAAGGGAATCTCACCGCCAGCGACTTTCTGTTGTATTTACCGGTTGACCTTGTACTGGCAGAAGTGCAATTGCCGCTGCCAGTCGATGCCGGTGGCCGGTTTCGCGTCAATGTTGAATCCCTGACGCTGGAGGCGGGTATCTGCTCGCAGATGATGGCCTATGGCGATTGGCTGAACGCGTCAGTAGCAGGCACGCAAGGGCCTATTGAACTGGGTAATTTTTCTGCGACCTTACGCTGCGACAATAAGCAATATATTATTTCCGTGGCAGAGCCCAACGCATTTGGATTAACGCTGGACGCTCAGGCTGCCACCGACTTTTCCACATTTACCGCAACATCGAAATTTAAGCCGGACCCGTCACTTCCTCAGGAAGTTCACGACGCTGCCCAGTTTTTTGGTCAGCCAGACAGCCAGGGCTATATCCACTACGACATTCGCTAATACTGTCTACTCATTCAGGCCCTCAACTGAGGCCTGAATGAGATATGGCGTATCAGCTAAACCACTGCCAGCGGTTGCGGGTTGTCAGAAAGATAAGTAAACCACCAAGTAAACCAAATAACGCACCAACAATGCCAATACCCAGGTAAATATTAATCACAAATGCAATGGCGACAGAGGCGTACATGCCGTACACCGCGTACTTTTTCCAGCTCCAGATCCCTACGGCAATGGCAAAATTAATGACACTCATTACGCCAAGGGCATAGACAATCCCGATTGTTGCCTTCGGTTGGGTCGAAACGATGAGGTCCGGCGCCGAAAAATACATAAATGCAGTGAGCGGGTTGGCGATAAACATCAGAATAAGAAATGTCGATAACCAAAAACCGCGTTTCTTCTGCTCGGGTTGAGAGGGGGCATCAGCAACGTTGTTAGTGTTGTGTTCCTGCATGGTAATTCCTTTACATTAGTCCCTGTTGGTGAGGGTCTCGTTGTCTGTTCGTAAGCTATGATAGCGACACTGGCCGGGCTGAGCTGGCCAGTGACGGTTATTTTGAAAACAGGGTCGTATGATTAAACGGCGACATTGCTAAAATCACAGCCAGTTCATACACGCTTTGCCGGGTGGCCAGATTATTGGTGAGCAGGCCAATTGCCCCACCTTTTTGTTTTACGTTTACGGTATTGAACGTGCGGTCCATGACCGGTCCCAACTCTTCGCCATTAACCAACGCCTGGTAGACACTGTTTGGCAGAGGCAAATTTGCACTGCGGCCGACAGACCACTGTTCACCATTGCAAATCGCCACATAGGCAAACGTTGCCGGGCCATCCTCAAAGTTATCCACGCCACCTTCTATGGCAATATACCAGTCAGCCTTTTCAGCCTGCATACACGCTTTTACCCGGTTGACCGCACCTAAGCGGGTTTCTGCTTCCGTCATGGGCTGTTCAGCCACCAGACTCGGGGCATGCATGCCCAACACATCCTGTTCACCAATGTTACCCAGCACCTGATTCATCGCAATCTGTGCTGCGTTCACTTTTACCGGGTTCTTTGAGCCTACAATCAGTTTCATTCCCTGACTCCTGTTAATTTGTTGGCGGATTATTGCGAATATCGTCGAGAATATCGCGATAGTCAGTCACGGCAGGAAACGTGGTTATCTCTCTTGCCGGTTGCTTGCTATCGGGGTTACTAACAGCGAGTAAGTGTTTAATGCCAAATGTTTTAGCCGCTTCAAGAATCGTCAGGCTGTCGTCCACAAATAGCGTTGTAGCCGGATCAAACCCCAAACGCTGCTGCAATGCTCGCCACAGGTCCTGGGATTCCTTCGTTACCCCGAACTCATGGGTAGATATCAGCGTATCAATGTGCGCGTCGAGCTGAGTATGTTCGACTTTCAGCGACAAACTCCCCGGGTGTGCATTGGTCACCAGCACCACTTCGCGCCCGCTTTCGTGCAGCGCATCCAGAAACGGGAGGGTGTCATCACGCATGGCAATAAGATGCTCGATATCGCGTTTGGCAGCCACTATGTCCATATCCAGATACTTTGCCCAGTAGTCCAGACAGTACCATTCGATTTTGCCGCTTACGCGTTCGTAGTGAGCCAGCATATCGGCCCGACACACTGCCAGTGACTGGCCGGTTTTCTCGGCCAGTTTTTGCGGCAAATGCTCCAGCCAGAAGTGATTATCGAAATGCAAATCCAGCAGCGTACCGTCCATATCCAGCAGAACCGTTTTGATTTCTTTCCAAGGCAGAAATGGCAAGCGCTTTTCCTTTAAATACGTTAATCTTAAGACTGACACTATGATAACGAAAGACTGACCTGAACAACATGAGCAATATTGAAAAGGACAAAACGTTACCGCGGATCCATGAACGCAAAATCGTAGCCGAGAGCCGCTTTTTTCGCGTTGAACGAGTAGACCTGGAGTTTTCCAATGGCGCAACCCGCCAGTTTGAGAGAATGGCAGGTTACAGCCGTGGCGCAGTAATGATCGTCGCCGTCCAGGATGGACATTTCCTGTTAGTCAGAGAATATGCCGCAGGCACCCACTCGTATGAACTGGGATTCCCCAAGGGGCTCATTGACCAGGGCGAAACCGCACTGGAAGCAGCCAACCGCGAATTAAAGGAAGAAGCCGGATTTGGTGCTCATGACCTGCAGGAAGTGCATAAAGTAAATATGGCACCGACGTTTTTTAACGCGCAAATGACCATCGTAATTGCTCATGATCTGTATCCCCAACAATTACCCGGCGATGAGCCTGAACCACTGGAAGTGGTGCGCTGGCCTATCGACCGTGCCGATGAATTACTCGCCCGCGACGACTTTATTGAAGCCCGCTGCGTCGCGGCGCTTTTCCTTGCTCAAAAGTGGTTAAAGGAGCACCCCGACTATGCCTGAACACACCGATGAAGCGCTGTTAAATATAGCCAAAGAAGCCGCTATCGCCGCCGGTGAAGCCATTATGACTCTGTACGACGAAGGCGATTTTGAGAGTTATCAGAAAGCCGATGAGTCACCCGTGACCAGCGCCGATTACAAAGCCAACGAAATCATTTGTCAGCACCTCAAGCTCAATACGCCTGATATCCCGATCCTGTCGGAAGAAACCAAACACGCCAGCCTTGAAGAACGAAGTCAATGGGACCGCTACTGGTTAATCGACCCCATTGACGGCACCCAGGAATTTATCGCACGCAGTGGCGACTTTGCCGTTAATATCGCGCTGATTGAAAACAATCAACCTAAGATAGGGGTGATTTTCTGGCCGCCAGGGCAAAGTCTCTATTATGCCATTAAGGGGCATGGTGCATTTAAAGAGTCACCTGAATCTTCCGGCCCAATTAGTGTGCGCAAGCTGGACGACCCGCATAACAGCGTGGTGATTCTGGCAATTAGCAGACGCCAGCCACGCGAACGTGTGATCGGTAAAATGTGTGCAAAACGGGTGTATCAGACACTGCCACTGGGCAGCTGTTCGTTAAAAGCATGCTTTATAGCTGAAGGAAAAGCAGATGCCTTTATGCGCATCGGCGTGACCGGCGAGTGGGATACCGGCGCTTCGCAATGCATTGTTTCAGAAGCAGGCGGAGCCATTTTTGCGGCTGACTTCGAACCGCTGAGCTATAACCAGCGTCATTCTCTGGAAAACCCGGACTTTGTTGTATTGGGCGACCAAAACGTCCCCTGGCAGGACATCATCCAATATTAAGGAGCGAGTTTATGTTTAAACAATCTGTAGTGTTACTTTCTGGTTTACTTTCAGCGTCAGCGTTTGCCCAATGGACGTTGGATCAGGACAATTCTGCTTTGCACTTCATGTCCACCAAAAACGCGCAGGTTACTGAAGTCCACAGCTTTGACCATTTTTCCGGCAAACTGTCTGACTCTGGCACCTTAACCATCGAAGTGCCTCTGGATTCAGTGAACACCAATATTCCTATTCGCAACACCCGCATGCAGGAAATGCTGTTTGAAGTGGCTAAATACCCTACCGCAACCTTCAGCGCCAATCTACCGTCAGCACTGTTGGATATGGCAGCCGGCACCAGTAAAGCAAGTGTGGTTGAAGGTGAACTGAGCCTACACGGTATGACTGCACCAGTCAGCTTTAACGTAATGGTAAGCAAGCTGTCTGACGATACGATTCAAGCATCAACGGTTTCACCTACCTTGATTGGCGCCGACACCTTTGGCCTGAAAGGCGGCGTTGAAGCATTGCAAAACATCGCGGGTCTGAAGAGCATTACCTTTAATGCTCCAGTAACCTTTAGCGTTACTTTCGAGAAATAACCCCTTCAGAAATAGAAAAGGCGGGGCAGCCTGAGGAGAATTGTCTGCACCCGCCTTTGATTAACTTGTTTTTTTAACTCCCTGTTAAGCAGCAGCCTGCGGCAGAGCCCGTGGAGCAGGCTTTTCTTTGAAGTCCTGAATGGTCATGGGCACCCAATGGGTTTCCGGTAACGCCGGTACAGGCAACGCACCGGCTTCTGCCAACACTGGTTCGCGGTAATTTGCCATGCCCAAACGTACACGCTTAAGCGCCTGACATTCTTTTAACTCGTCATGGATCACAAAGATGCCACTGCGGAAGCTGGCTTTACCCAGACTCAAACTGGACGTAAGGCGAATAATTGGTGCTGCCAGCAGCAGGCCCACCAGCACAGGTGACAACCAGGCAAATAACGCCGGCGTGTAATACGCCGTTACTGAACCCCAGACTAAAGCGGTGAGAGTAGCCACGTGTGAACGCTTGAACGCCACACTCCACGGCACCATGCTGCCCTCACGGGCCTGTGCTTCCCACTTAACAGAGGTGCCCATAAACACACTGAGCACAAAGTAGCTGTGATAGAACATCATCAGCGGCGCAATAATAATGGCCATCACCAGTTCCATTACACCGCCTTTAAGCAAACGCCATGCGCCACCAAATTCATCACGGCGCTGAATAAGTGCCAGCACCAAGCCCAGAATTTTAGGCATAAACAGCATCGCCATGGTGCCCCACATGGTGGCAAACATCAGACCCTGACGGGCAATCTGCCAATCCGGGAACAACTGATACGGCGAACTGAAAAACTGAACCGGAGTCAACGCTTTGATCAGCGCGTCAGCGGTGCCAAACGCCAGCACCATCAACAGCAGCAACGACGAAATATAGGCAAAGGCGCCGAACAAAAAGTGCAGGCGACTGGTGGTCTTCAGGCCTTTTACGCCCAACAAACCCAGGTGTTGAATATTGCCTTGTACCCAGCGACGGTCACGGGTAGCGTATTCAATCATATTCGACGGGACTTCTTCATAGCTGCCGGTAGTCTCTGTTAGCAGATACGCCTGCCAGCCAGCGCGTCGCAGCAATGCAGCCTCAACAAAGTCGTGACTTAAAATATCACCGCCAAACGGTTCTTTCCCGGGCAGGGTAGGCAAGCCACAATGTTGCATAAAAGGCGCGATACGAATAATTGCGTTATGGCCCCAGTAATTGGCGCTGTCGGTTTGCCAGAATGACAACCCGGTAGCCAGCATCGGGCTGTACAAGTGCGCGGCAAATTGCACAAAGCGCGCAAAAAAGGTGTGCTGGCGCACCGGCATTGGAATGGTTTGTACCAGTGCGGTGTCCGGGTTTTGTTCAATACGCTGCGCCAAATCCAACATGCGTTCAGCTGACATAATACTGTCGGCGTCCAGCACTATCATCGACTCGTACTGACTGCCCCAACGCTGACAGAAGTCAGCCAGGTTGCCAACTTTACGACCAACGTTCTTTTCACGACGACGGTAGAAAACCTGACCAGCCGCAGCACCAAGACGTTGCTGTAGCGCTTCCCATGCAGCCAGTTCCGCCTGAGCCATCTCTGGTTTCGTGGTGTCAGACAACATGTAGAAGTCGAACTGTGCGCCTTGTTTACTGTTGAGTAACTCACGCACACAGGCTTCGAAACCCACCATAATACGGCGTGTGTCTTCGTTGTATACCGGCATAACCACAGCGTGACGCTGCGTTAGCGGGGTGTTGGCATTCGGGCTCGGCTGTGCTTTTTGCATACTTAACGGGTCAATGTTAAACAGCTTCAAAACAAACCCGATTGCGGCCGTCCAGAACGACATGGACAACCATAAAAACAGTACCGTGCTCAGCACTAGTTGGGCAATTTCCAACCCGGTTAACTGATTCGGTTTAAAAATTTCGTACAGGCTCCAGGTCGCCAACGAGGTCGTTGGCAACACCAGTAACGCCATGATGGATAGTCGCACACCCTCGCCCCAGGTACGCAGAGAAGCTGCATTAGGCGCACGGTGAGTAGCGTGCGAGTGGGGATTATTTTGCTTGGTAGACATAGTTCCATACCTCACTGACACGTTGGTTATTTTGATGAATGAAAATTCGCATATCGGTCGCTTTATTCCCTTGTGGTGTAACAAGGAACGTGGCTCTCAGCGTTTTGCCACCGTCGACAGGAAATACCCTTACCTGACGAATCGTACCCTGTGCAACACCGGCTTTGACTTCCAGCTTGGCCGGGTCGAAAGTCATGTCCTCAGGCACTGCAAAGTCCACAACAAAGCGTCGGGTCGCCACGGCGTTGTCCTGCTCACCAGGCAACACCGCCGCTCCTTGTCGTGTTCTGATCACGCGGGCAATAGTTGCTTCTGATTCGCCGTCGATAACGCCTTCACCCAATCCGGTCACAGTTGACAGGGTGTAAGCAAAGTAGCGGTGCTCGCCCGCTTTAAACGGTGCTTCCGGCACCCAGTACGCGACGATATTGTCGTGGGTTTCCGAGTTCGTTGGGATCTCCACCAGCTCCAATCGACCCGCCTCAAAACCTTGCTGAGGGGTTACCCATAAACCAGGGCGAATGTGATAGTTCGCTTCGCTGTCCAGGTAATTGTCGAAGGCCGTATCGCGCTGCAATACACCAAAGCCCTTTGGCGCGGTGTCGCGCATAGACGTTATTTGCAGCTGTGAAGGATTTGTCAGCGGACGCCAGATTTGTTCACCCGACTGAGTGTGCAGCAACATGCCATCGCTATCGTGCACCTCAGGCCGATAGTCATCTGGCGTCTTGCTGCTGTTTTCGCCGTACAGGAACATGCTGGTAAACGGCGCAACACCTAATTTATTCACGTCTTCGCGGGCAAACAACCAGCTTTCTACCTGCATAGCTGACTCGCTCCCCGGTGTGATAACGAACTTATACGCACCACTTACCGACGGGCTTTCCAGGCGGGCATACACGGTAATCGGCTCGCCGTCTTTGGGTTCGATCAGCCAGAATTCGGTAAAATGCGGGAATTCCTCACCTTCTGGCAAGCCGGTATCGATCGCCAGGCCACGTGCAGAAATACCGTAAACATGCGACTCACCTACCAAGCGAAAATACGACGCGCCCAGGAACACCGCGAACTCGTCTTTGTATTGTTGGTTCTTTATTGGGTAGTGCACACGGAAACCGGCATAGCCGTTATTTTCTTTGGTAACACCGGCCAGCGGTGCCGCTGTAGCATCGTACTTGAATGCATCACGCTGAAACGGCAAACGAACTGGCTGGTTGTCGCTGCCTACCGTATAAACCGTCACGGGCTGCTGATATAAGAACCCCGGGTGAAAAAACTGTACTTCGTAGTCGTTTTCGCCGCGCCATAAGCTACTTTCAGCATTAAAGCGAATGGCCCGGTATGTTTGATAATCCATATTTTTCAAAGCGTCATCCAGATCGTGATCGCTCGTCTCAAAGTCTTGCGAAGCAGCTTGCTCAGCAGACTCAATGACGCTTTGTAAAATTTTGGCCTGTGGCGGCACACCCTGATAAGCGGGTGCCGGCTCAGCAATCGCCGCGAAACTTGCCATAAGCAAGCATAGGCCAGCGATTGCGACCTTACTATACTGTGAACCTGTTTGTGCCAAATAGCGCGCCGGTCGGGAATCGGCTGTTAGAAAAAGCGCCATGTTGATCTCCAATGTTATGAATTCCTTGCACCTGTAACGTCATAGAGCAATTCCCGATCCAACCCTGTTCCCAACACAGAAAAAATAAACAAAATCCATAAAATTCATTAGGTTAAAAAACGTAAACATTCACTTTTTGTCGCAACTCATAACACCCAAGACCGTGTAACTTATACTTTAGGCCAAGAAAGTGTAGGGAATTTGCAACACTATGCCATGAGATCGTTGTGTGTCTTTCCCGCCGGGAAGCTATATAAAAGCAAGGCAGAGCAAAAAATTACAATCAAGACATTGATTTAATTGTATTTATTTAAATTTAATAGCAACAGATAGCTGGGTTGGCCCGGTGTTTGCGATAGTCAGGGAGATTCATTTGTTGATAAGGAATTTTGTATGAAATTAATCACAAAACTGATGTTAGCCGGCAGCACCCTGCTTTCTGTTTCTCTTCCTGCGTTGGCGGACACGCCGGACTGGCGCTATGTAGAAGGGGGTTACACCCGCTATGGTTTTGACAACAGCAACATTGAACCTGATGGTTTACACGTTGCCGGGAAATATTTACTCGATGGTAATTTTTACGCCAACGGTGAATTTGGCTGGCTGGACGAGTCAGGCTTTGACTTTACTACACTCACATTGGGTGGTGGCTACCGTCTATCGGTGAATAACACCACCGATGCCTATGTAGGCGCAAACTTCGAACGCATTGACGCGGACAACTACGACGACAATGGATACAGCCTGGTGACCGGTGTGCGCTCAATGATTTCGCCAGAACTGGAATTAAACGGTGAGCTGGGTTACTTCGACGTCGACGAAGGCGACATTACGCTGAAAGTAGGCGCAAACTATTACTTCAATCCACAGTTTGCGGTAGGTGCGAGCTACAAATTCATCGACGATGCCGATGTGCTGCAAGTTACAGCGCGTTACGCTTTCTAAACACTCATCGATTCAACGCAGCGTGTTCATTGAATACGCTGTGTTACTCCTCTCCCTGGTAGCGATCTGCTTGCTGAATATCTACCGTTTCATGTAATTCCGAATAGACCAATACCGCCTTGCCACTGCGCAACTGCGCCAGCACTTGCTCCACTTTAGTTGAGAGATCAAATTCCATTTCGCCGTAATCGGTGCCTTCGCGCAGCACGAACTCTTTGGCAATATTTTCCAATGTGTCGGCAGACAACTCACTAATGGGGATGATCATAACGCCGCCTGTAACGGTAAGTAATCAGCAAAAAATCGCTTTACACGTTCATGCATCCAAATGACCGGTTTAACTGGCGTGCCCTGCATAAAGCCGACATGACCACCGTGCTCACTCAGTTCCAGCGTCACTGCAGACGACAGATCTTGCTCTCCCGGCACCACGTTTTCATTCATGAAAGGATCGTCCAGCGCGTGTAAAATTAGCGTAGGGCAGTGTATGCCTTTTAGAAAATAGAACGCACTGCATTTTTCGTAATAATCGTCGGCATCCTGGTAACCGTGCAGCGGTGCAGTAACTTTGTCGTCGAAATCCCGAAACGTATGAATACCCTGAATATCGTGCTGACTGATTTGCAAAATACCGCGGTAATCAATCTTTTGCATTTTCTGCAGCAGGTTATGCTTCATGCTGTTCAGCAGGTACTTCTGATAAACCTTGGAAAATCCCTGATTCACACTGGCAGCACACTCATCCAGCTTTAGCGGCGCTGAAATAGCAATGGCGGCTTTTAAGCCTAGTGCCTGAGGATTCTCCCCCAATAACTTGAGTAACATATTGGCGCCAAGAGAAAAGCCCATGGCCACTTTTGGCAGGGCAGGATAGCGCTCATTCAGCAATGACAGAATAAACGCCGGATCGCTGGTTTCACCCGAGTGATATGCCCTGGGCGCCTGATTAATTTCGCCGCTACAACCTCTGAAGTGCATTAGCACAACCTGCCAACCCGCTTTGGTCAAAAAGGCCATCATGTCGTTGGCGTAATGCGAGTTGATCGACCCTTCCAGGCCGTGAAACATGACCACCATTCCGCTTGGCGATGGCGGAGCAGGCCCCCAGGCCAGGTCGACAAAATCGCTGTCGGGTAATTTCACTCGCTCCATGGTGTAGCGAAGCGGCATGCGTTTTTGAATAAAGCGGGGCCATATGGTTTGTATGTGGCGGTTTCGAGCCCATTTGGGGGCCTGAAAGCTACTTTGTAATATCCGTCCGTGTGAAGAAAGTGCGCGAATCATAGTACTGCTTGTAAGTAGGGGTTAATGTCAGGTTGCGTTGCTACGTGTAAATAGTGCGCCAGACGCTCAATTGGATCATTGATGTCCGTGGTTTCTGTTTCACTTTCAAAAAAACACAATGCTGCCACTAACGCACGTTGTTGTTCTGCTTCCAGTTCCAGCTCAGCTTGCTTCATAGCTTCGTAATTCGGTGAACCTTTTGCCAACCGTCGTTTTTGCCGATGCAACTCAATAGCCGGATTGGTTTGCGCCACCGCGTCCTGCATCGCCTCTCGCGCTGCAGATGAAGGTTGATAGTTATGCTCAATACACCAGCAATACAGCAGCACCAGATTCACGTTAATACCAAACTGGTCCTGCAGCGTCAGACAGGCGTCGGCCACACCGGGTTTACCGTATCTGCTAACGCTGAATTGCCAAAAATCCTCAGGCGTTAACATCATACTCGGCTTTTGCATCTTCTAATGCTTCCTGGGCTTCCAGCCACAACGCTTCTGCATCGTCTAACTTATTTTTGATGCTGGTTTGCTCGTCGAGCAGCTTCATGAGCTGTGGCTTTTGGTCAGCTTCATATAACGCGGTGTCTGACAGGGACGACTCGACGTCTGCCAGTGATTTATTAAGCTTTTCCATTTGCTGTTCGGCTTGCTGAATTTGTTTGCGAAGCGGGGCCGTTGCCTGGCGAAACTCGGCTTCACGCCGCTTTTCAGCTTTGCGATCCACTTTTGGCTTCTCTGAAACCGGCTTGTCTTCTTGCTGTTGCGCTAAGATCCAATCCCGGTAGTCGTCCAGATCACCGTCAAATGGTGCCACTTCGCCTCTGTCTACCAAATAGAAATCCTCACACACCGCAGACAATAAGAAACGGTCGTGCGATACCAGCACCATCGCACCTTCAAACCCTTGCAGCGCCAAGTTAAGCGCATGGCGCATTTCCAAATCCAGGTGGTTGGTCGGTTCGTCGAGCAACAGCAGGTTCGGTTTCTGATAAACAATAAGCGCTAATACCAGTCGAGCTTTTTCACCACCCGACATTGGCGCCACCGGCGCGGTTGCCTCATCGCCATGGAAACCAAAGCCTCCGAGGTAATCACGCAACTGTTGCTCGGTAGCGATTTTGTCCAGCCGCTGCAGATGTAATAACGCCGATGCAGCCGGGTCCAGTGTTTCCAACTGATGCTGAGCAAAGTAGCCCACATTCAGGCCTTTGGCGGTGGTAAATACCCCGGTTTTGGGTTCGTGTACCTGTGCAAGCAACTTGATGAGGGTAGATTTACCCTGACCATTGCGGCCCAGTAACCCGATGCGACTCCCCGGTACCAGGTTTAACTTTACCTGTTGCAACACGATATGGTCGTCGTATCCCAACGTGATCTGTTCCATTTGCACTAACGGATTAGGCAATGCCGTTGGCGTTTTAAATTCAAAGCTAAACTGGCTGGCGTGGTGCGCAGGTAACAGGGTTTCCATGCGCTCTAACTGCTTAATCCGGCTTTGCGCCTGCTTCGCTTTACTGGCTTTGGCCTTAAAGCGGTTAATAAAGGATTCCAGGTGGGCGATTTTGTCCTGCTGCTTGCGATATTCGATGTCCTGCAAGCGAATACGCTCTGCGCGCTGAGTTTCATAACTGGAGTAATTGCCCGTATAAGTCACCAATTTTTGGTGCTCTACGCTGATTATCTGCGCCACGCAGTTATCGATAAAGGCTTTGTCGTGGGAAATGAGCAGTAATGTCCCCTGATAACGCTGTAACCAACGCTCCAACCAAATCACCGCGTCTAAATCCAGGTGGTTGGTTGGTTCGTCGAGCAGCAATAAATCAGACGGGCACAACAGTGCCTGCGCCAAATTAAGACGCATTCGCCAACCACCTGAAAAATCAGTGACCGGCGCACTGAGCTGCGCAGTCGAAAAACCTAAACCATCTAAGATTGTCGCTGCCCGCGCCTCTACGTCATAGGCACCAGCCTGAGCCAACAGGTCGTGATACTTCGCAATAGCCTCGCCGTCGCCAGCCTCTTCCGCTTGCGCCAACTGTTGTTGCAGATTGCGTAAAACCTTATCGCCGTCGATGACGTATTCAATGGCACTGCGCGATACCGCTGGCGTTTCCTGTGCAACACTGACGATCCGCCAGTCGCCCGGCACACTGGCGTCGCCTGCATCCAGCGTGAGCTCGCCGCGTAGCAACGCAAACAGGCTCGACTTACCGCAGCCATTACTGCCAATGAGGGCGACTTTGTGTCCGGGGAACACCTGCGCAGACGCTTCGTCCAGCAGTACTTTGCTGCCGCGCATGAAGGTGATCTGTGATAACTGGATCATAAAACGTTGATTGCCTGTGATATCGCTATTAAGCGCGGTATAATAGCAGAACCCAACGCGGCGATCTTCTTTGTCGTGAGGGCGTATTTCATTAATGAATAATTGTGGTGTGTATTATGAGTAAACGTCAGCGAAAACGGTTTGTTGCCGGTGCAACCTGCCCGAATTGCAAAGCCACAGACACCATTATGCTGTACTTTGAAAACAACGTTGAGAAACTGGCTTGTGTGGAATGTGATTACACGGAATCCCAGCCACAGGCAAATGTGCAGTCTGCAAGTCGTGGTACCGAAAACGTCATTGGCGTATTTAAGCCCGACTAACATCTAGTTTTTAAAGAGTAAGTATTTACTTACAGTCTGGTAATTCTAGTTATGCCTGAATTTAATCTGGCTCAAGCATTTGGCTTGCTAAGCTTTGTGCTTGGCATTTTGTGCTTTTACCAAAAAAACGATCAGCGCCTGCGCATTATGATGGTGGTGATGAACTTAAATCACGCCCTGCATTTTGCGTTGCTGGGTGCGTTTACTGCGTGCCTGAGTGCCTTGCTGTCGGTGGTTCGAACCGGGTTGTCGATTAAAACCCGCTCCCGCACGGTGGCGTATATCTTTATCGTCATGACACTGGCTATCGGATTGTATTTCGCCGATGTGTGGTATGACTTATTTCCTATCATTGGTACCTGCATTGGCACTTATGCGCTGTATTGTCTATCGGGCATAAAAATGCGCCTGGCGTTTTTATGTGGCGCACTGTGCTGGCTCACCAATAACATTATTGTCGGGTCGATTGGTGGCACCATGCTGGAAGCTACTTTGTTGATGGTAAACAGCTTTACCATCTGGCGACTGTATATCCTTAAAAAAGCCCCGGTAACCAACTAATTAACCGGCGTTAAAATTTTTGCCCCAGCCTAAAAAAATGACTACACTGAGTGCCTGTTAGGACCATCAGGGACGGTGGAAATGCTGTCATTTTTTCTTAGCGACGCCAATTTTTGGTTTAGCTGTGCGCTCGGTATTGTTGCAGCACTGTTTGTTATGGAAGTCGTCGGGACGCTTATGGGCATTAGCCTGCTTGGCCTTGCCGACGACCAGGTTGATTTCGACGCCGATGCCGTCGCATCAGCAGGCAGTCTGACCGCACTTGCCAGCTGGTTGTCACTCGACCGCCTGCCACTCATGGTGTGGCTGGTTATTCTACTTACCTCTTTCGGTATCATTGGCATTCTCACCAATATGGTTTCTCAGTCTGCGATTGGCGGACACTTCCCGGTATTTATTGTTGTTACCATTTCGGTTATTGCCGCACTGATCATTACTGCGCGTTTAGGCGGGGTAATTGCCCGTTTATTGCCGAAACACGAGTCGTCTGCCACCAGCTCGGAACAATTAGTCGGTTCCGTAGGTCATATCACAGTGGGCACGGCAAGAGCCGCCAGCCCGGCAGAAGCCAAATTTTTAGATGCGTTTGAACAGCCCCACTATTTGCTGGTTGAACCCATTGAGCCCAAAGACATATTTCAACAAGGCGACAAGGTGGTGCTGGTGAAAAAGCAACACCACAGCTGGCTGGCCACCCGCTATATAGAACTTTAAACCTCAAAGGAAGTAGTAAGCATGGATTCGACAGATCTGAGTAACCTCCCCGCTATTCTGTTTACGGCCGGTGCAGCCCTTATTGCCGCTATCACAGTTGGCTTTTTATTTGCGCGCTTGTATACGCGTGCCACTAAAGAAACTGCGTTCGTGCGAACCGGTTTAGGTGGTGAGAAAGTCATTAAAGACGGTGGCGCCATTGTACTACCGGTGGTACACGAAATCATTCCGGTCAACATGAACACCCTGCGTATTGAAGTGGAAAAAACGCAGAAAGACGCCTTGATCACTAAAGATCGCATGCGGGTTGACGTGAAAGCCGACTTCTATTTGCGCGTAGCGCCGAATGCCAGTGGCATTTCGATGGCCGCGCAAACACTTGGTACACGCACCACCCGTGCCGAAGAAGTGAAAAAGCTGATGGAATCGAAGTTTGTTGACGTGCTTCGTGCCGTTGCCGCTGAAATGACCATGACCGAAATGCACGAACAGCGCGCCGACTTTGTACAAAAAGTACAGCAAAGTGTAGCGAACGATTTGGAGAAAAACGGGTTAGAACTGGAATCGGTAAGCTTAACCGGCTTCGACCAGACCGACTTACAGTTCTTCAATGAAAACAACGCATTCGACGCCGAAGGTCGTGCTCGCCTAGCCAAAATCATTGAAGAAAAGCGCAAAGAAACCAACGACATCCAGCAGGAAAACCGCATTCAGATTGAACAGCGTAACCTGGAAGCGGAAAAGCTATCGTTAAACATCAAGCGTGACGAAGAAGAAGCTAAAATTCTGCAAGAACAAGCACTGGCATTCAAACGCCAGGAGCAAAAAGCAGAAATTTCCAAGCAGCGCGAAGAGAAAGAACAAGAAGAACGTCAGGCAGAGATTGCCAAAGACAAAGCTATTGCTGCGTCACAAATTGAAAAAGACCGCGACATCGAAGCCCGCGAAATTGAAAAGCGCCGGGCTATTGAAGAAGCGCGTATTCAGCAGCTTCAGCAGTTAGAAGTGGCTGAGCAAAACAAGCAAATTGCCATTGCGAACAAGTCGGAAGAAGAATCTGCAGCCCGCGCCAAAGCAGCGGAAGCCGAGAAGCTGAAAGTAGAGAAAGAAGAAGCGGTTACCACGGCACGTCAGGTCGCGGAAGCAAACCGTAGAATGGAAATCGAAGTGATCGACGCCCGTAAAGAGGCAGAGCGTGAAGCGGTTAACATTACCGTAGAAGCCGAAGCCAAACGCGAAGCGGCCATCAATACATCAGAAGCCATTCTGACCGAAGCTAAAGCCTCTGCCGACGCCAAGAAACTGCAAGCAGAAGCCGATGAGAAAGTTTTCGCGGTAGAAGCCGCGGGTAAGAAAGCGTTATACGACGCCGAAAACACGTTGAAAGAAGAGCAAATCGACCTGCAGCGTTCATTGGCTGTACTCAAAGTTCTACCAGAGATCATTGCCAGTGCCGTTAAGCCATTGGAAAACATCGACGGCATTAAAATCCTGCAAGGGTATAACGCCGGCGCGGGTGGCGTAGGCAGCACGCATAACGAAGGCGGTAGCCTGTCTGATCAGGTGACCCGCGCAGCACTGAACTACCGTGCGAATGCGCCGTTAGTGGACTCATTACTTCGTGAAGTAGGCCTGGTAGACAAAGAAAAAGGCACGCTGGAAGACCTGTTACACGGCAATGCCATTATCGATGGGAATTTAACGCCGGCGAACGCCACTGACGATGCCTCGGCGACGGAAGAAACAACTGAAACACCGAAAGCCAGTTAAGTCTTGTGTTTCAGAGTTTGAAACACCAGGGAAAGCTAAGTAACTGGAACGATGCCAAAGGATTTGGCTTTGTGCAGCCCAATGGCGGCGGCCTGCGGGCGTTTGTGCACATCAGCGCCTTTTCGCGTCGTTCCAGACGCCCTGTTGACGGTGACATCATCGTTTATGAAGTAGCCCAGCAGACAGACGGCAAGGCAAAAGCAGTTAACGTCATGTTGCTGGCAGATCATAAATCCGGCCATACCCGTAAACCGAAAACGCACCGCTCCTCAGGCAGCAGTAAACACGCTGTTTTGATCACGTTGGCGTTTTGCATTGCTCTGGTTGCACTGGCCGTACTTCGCATAATACCGGGTGAATTGCTGTTCATTTATGCGGGCGCCAGTTTGCTGGCATTTCTGATGTATGCCTGGGACAAGTCAGCGGCGCAACACGGCCGATGGCGAACCCCTGAAGCCCACCTACAGCTCATTGCCTTGCTCGGCGGCTGGCCTGGTGCGTATGTAGCGCAGCGCACCCTACGTCATAAATCCAGCAAAACCACATTTAAGGTCACATTTTGGTGCATGGTGGCACTTAATCTTGCTGCGCTGAGTTATGTGTTTACCGAGTCAGGGCAGTCGCTGCTACATTCGATTTAGCAGTCAGTGCCTTTCTTTACGAATACTCATTGCTGTACTCCCAAACAGAAAGTAAGTGCCTGGTTGTTTTATAAGCGTACACTTTGCTTACAACACAAATGGAAATAGCGTTATATGAAGGATTGGCTCAACCGAGTTAGTAAAAGTTGGGATGCGGCGAAAGCGGAGCTGGATACCAAGCTTAGGATGGTAAAAGAGCATATAGGCGCTTTACCCGTTATTGTGTCCCTTGAACGCAGCGAGCCACAGGACGTGCAGTACGATGAAAAGCACTACTTTGTTATTCCTAATCACACCTGTGATATTGGCTTTTCATTGCACACCATGCGATCACTGCCATCAGGCTCGCCGGAGATAAATGACCTGCCAAAACGGCGCGTATTTCATTTTCCTAACGAGCATTACGAGGGCGCACTGCGTTTGCATATGGTGGAAACTGCCCGCAGCATGGCTATTGATACCAATAGCAATACGCAAAGCACCCTGGAAAAACTGGCCGACGATATTGACGCCATGGACAGCAAGCTCACTTACGGAATGTTGGCGGTGGGCGCATTAGCAGCAATTTTTAATCCTCTCATCGGCGCCGGCATAGCACTGAAAGCAGTGCTCCCGAGTATTTCAGGCATGTTATCTCGTCATGGATTAAAACCACTTGGAGAAAAAGCCACGCGGGCGCAGATTGAGCAAAAGGCGAAACAGGCCGAAGAGCACGTACTCGCCCAGTTTGCTGCTGCCACCACGCTCAAAGTGACTAACCCTATCCTCAACGAACTGGAATTTGCACTGCGCACCAATGAGCAGGAGCACGATCCGCTGCATGACCCTAATCTGGCAAACGCCAGTTTACCTGCGCTTGAGCATTGTGATTGGCGGCATCTGACGGAAGTGGCTATAAGCCACGTGTATAAAGAGATATTGGCCGATCCAGAAAAGCACGCTAAGGCAAAACTGGGGCCAGAGGACATTCGTTGGCTGCAGGTTTTGTTGGCAGGGAAATAGCCCCTGCCCACAAATAAGGCGTAACTAACAGGGGCCGTGATACTTCCAGCCCCTGCAAATTCAATGCTTGTTACTCGCCGAAATACTCCCAGTATTCAGCAAAGGTTTCCTGAGAAATATCAGATTTACTTAACTCATTCAGGAACTGCGGCAGGGTATCCAGCAAGAACTGCTCTTCCGTTGGCGTGGTCTGATGCTCTTTGTACGCCGATGTCCAAAAGTTATTCACGTCCGTGGAGTCCATCATGTACTCAAAACTCTCAATTGACCGTCCCTGAACAAACACGTCATAGCGAACTTTGAACTCTTTGTTCGATACAACCGGGATAATACCAAGGGTACTGGCTGACAGCATCAGTGACGAAAACTGGGTGCCATCCTGTTTCGTACGATGTCCTTTCAGCACACGCACGCCAATAGGCAGGCCCACAGCCTTGTCATCCAATGCAGTAAACGCTTTGTATTCTTCTAGTTTTTCCTTAATCGACTTGTCTTCAACATTGGTAACAAAAAACACCGGCGGGTACGCCTTTCCCTCGTGGGTGTAGTTGAAGATAGCCGCTTCAGTGTCCTGCGCGAATGAATGAGATACGGCGGCGACACTCAATAAACACGATGCTACGGCAAATCGGTACATTTTCATTGTTCGAGACTCCCTTATTGGTAGCATAAAACTTGATTGGTATATTCAACGGCTTGTTTTGATGCCTCTTCAAAACTCGCTGCCGGCGCATTGGTGCTGTACGAGAAGCCCCCTTTGTTCAGGAACTTCGCAAGCAGTGAGGTACCAATGGCAAAGTTCACATTTTGCGATGTCGTACCGGCGTTAGTCAGCATCATGCGTTGGTTCAGAGAGCCAGAAACGACCCCCAGAAGCTGACCGCTGTAGTCGACCACAGCACCACCGCTGTTACCCGGCTGTACTGGCGCAGAAAACTGAAAACTGCCTTTGGCTCCCTTTAATCCGCCTTGTGAGGTAACGTTACCCACGGTAAGCGAAGGATAATCAGACAGCAAGTTAGACAATGGGAAGCCTGTCGCAAACAAAGGCTTTCCTAAGCTTACATCGAGTTCTTCACTGATCGAGATGCTTTCCGGGTTCTGATATTCCGTCGTCAGTACGGCTAAATCCAGTAACTCACTTGACTTGGCAATGGTTGCAGCGTGAGTTTGGCCTTTGTGTTTCACCTCAACCAGAATACACTCGCTTACAACATGAGCAGCGGTCACCAGCGTACCGTTTTTATCAATGTAAAACCCGGTACCCGAGCCTTCAGGGTTAATGTCGTCAAAGAAATCCTTAATTGAAACGGGTTGGTCAGCTTCAGATGCTGTAGCAACTAAATTGCGATCCTGACTGTTCAGGAAATCAATGAGGTTTTCTTTAATGCTTTTCACAAAGGCGTTATACACCGCGTTAAAGTCGTACACCCCGCCTGTTCCGCTGGCACTGCTCTGTACCTGGCGCTTGAATACGGTATCGCCGTTGCGGTTTTTGATCACAAGCTCAAGATCAGACTCGTAACCGCCCCAGACAAAGTCCCAGTCGCTCACAGCTCCCAGTTGAATTAAGTAATCAAAATCACTGGTGGAAGACAACTTTTCGCTGTTCGAGAAAAAGTCTTTAACAACCAGCTCTGCTGCTTCTTCCAGTTTTCCATAAAAGTTAATTTTTCTATCGGGTTTGCTTTTATCAACGTAGTAAGCAACAGACACATCTAATGGGAGTTGAATGTCCGGGTTGAGTTTACTTTTCGTTTTTACCTGTGACGCATTTTGTACAGGCGTGGCTTCACACCCCAACAGGATGAGGGATATGAGTACAACTGCTATTTTTTTCATGTAAATTACAATCCGTTGGTAGATAGGAATTTTCGCTAAAAAGCAAGGTAGGACAGTGTGTTGATGTTGCAGACGCGAGTCCATTCTGCCTTTTGTTGAACGATTATGCGCCACTCTTCGCTGAAAAGTAAAGAGCGGCTAAATCCTACTTTGGATGAAGTTATTTGCCCGCACATGCAGAGAAAAAATAATATTTTTCACCGCGCTAATAGTGCGGTGGCGGCGTTTCTTCCGACATTTTGGCAATGTTTGACGGCTCCATGCCTTTTACTTTGTCGATGACGTGCTTCAACTGAAATTCCATCTTTTCAAGCTGACGCTGCTGAGAAGACAAGGCATCATTCAGCGCATCGATGGTATGTTCCTGAAACGCCAGTTTGGTTTGCAGTTCTTCTATGGCTTGATTTGCGACCGCAAGCTCGTCGGCAAGTTGTTGTGATTCAGAAGTCATAGTGATGAATTACTCCAAAGTTCGGCTAATCCGCTGCTGCTCACTGACAACACATGTTGGGGGTCAATAAAGCCTACGGCATACACCACCGCAGACGGCGGGGTCATATTTTCTCGCGGCGCCACTTTCCATTCAGCCACTTGCTCACCCGTTTGCACATCCCACACATAAACTCGTCGGGACGGCGCACCGGTTAGCAAGTACTTACCATCTTCAGAAAACACCGCATCGGTAAAGATTTTCTGGCGCGCAATATACTGCAATTGACTGACAGGTTCACCTGTTTGTACATTCCAAATCTGGGATTTTTGCTGACTGTCTGCGGTAAAGGCATACCGCCCTGCATCATCCAGCGCTACCAGAGTCACTCTGCTTGGATGCGTAAATGTGTGGATTACCTGCCCGGTCTGCGTACTCCACAAATACGCCACATAATCATTGCCTCCCGTTAAGGCATAGTTGCCATTCGGGGTGATATCCACACTGTTAATGCGTTCCTGATGCCCTAAAAATTCGATTCGGCGGCCAGATTCAGGTTCGAAGTACATCACCTTACCATTCGAACGCCCGACTAAAACCCCACGCCCCTGATTAGACACCGCAATATCGCGAATAGTGGACTCATCAATTCGCCAGAACCCTACTGGTTCCCCGCTGGTTAAACTCCACAATGCAAAGGCTTCTCGATCTGACGTTACTGCGTACTGGCTGTCTGCGCCTATGTGCACACTGGCAACCAGGTTATTACCTTCCCCCTGATGACTCCACTGAAACAAGGGCTGTGCCTCGCCATAGCGCCATACATGAATACCATTGTTGATACCCGACACCACACTGAGTTGACCGTCTGGCGAAATATCGGCGGCATAAGCTCCTTCTTCAACCAGCCTCCAGCTGTTATCAGGCTCTGTGCCCGGCACCGTGCAGCCATACAAGCCCAGCATCAGCAGACAACCTGGTAAAAATTGAAGGAACGATTTTGCAGTTATCGTGGTCATAAGCGTTTTGTTGTTACCCTGGCTGACCTGTTTAACCGATCAGTTTAATCAGCCCAGGTCACAAATATAAAGGTATACCCCCATTGTAAAACACCGCACACGTAGTGCAATGTGATTCACTAGCCGGTTGTAACCGGTAATTCATCGGTGGGGACTCGTTTTTTATACCAAGCGTGTTACAGTACCTGAGTTTATTATCGGACGCGAAAAAATTACCTTTACATACGGCAGTTGATGCGGGCTATTGTGGGCTATGCGAATTGCCGGATTAAATTTATAACGGAGAAGTTTATGCAAAAGTCGATTGTTGCCCTTTCGCTAATCGCAACATTGGGTCTGGCGGCATGTCAGCCTCAGCAAAGTGCAACTGAACAAGCAGCTGCCCCTGCCATTAAAAAAGAAGAAATGACTGACGCCCAAAAGCAAGCCTACGCGATGGGTGCAAGCATGGGTATGTTCGTGTTCACACGTAACAAGCAAATGGAGCAGTTTGGCGAAGGTCTGGATACCGCGGCGATCATGCAAGGCATGAAAGACGGTATGAACGACACGTTATTGTTCGAAACTGACGAAATTCAGCAATTGGCCCAAGCTGGCGAGCAAGCTATGCGCGCCAAGCAACAGGAAATGGCAACACAGCTTGCAGAGGAAAACCTGGTAAAAGGTGCAGAATTCCTGGCTGAAAATGGCAAGAAAGACGGTGTTGTCACCACTGAATCTGGCCTACAGTACGAAGTAATGGTTGCCGGTGAAGGCGCCAGCCCGGTTGCAACTGATACGGTAAAAGTACACTACAAAGGTACTTTACTGGACGGCACTGAGTTCGATTCTTCTTACTCTCGCGGCGAACCTGCGGTATTCCCACTGAACCGTGTTATCCCTGGTTGGACGGAAGGTGTTCAAACCATGAAAGAAGGCGGTAAAACCCGCTTCTTTATTCCTTCTGAACTGGCTTACGGCGAACGTGCTACAGGTAACATCACACCAAACTCTACATTGGTATTTGAAGTAGAGTTGTTAGAAGTGGTGAAACCGGAAGCTGAGGCAGAGGGCGAGTAATAAGCCTGGCGTCACCAGTACCGAAAAAATGGAAAAAGCCGACAGTAATATGTCGGCTTTTTTACAGCACCAGTCCCTGCTTGTCTGTGAGTCCCTACTTTTCTGCACCATTACAGCCTTAACGTTTAGGCCAATGGATGCGCCCAAATAGTTATTCGGGCAATGTTTGTCAGACAGTGTTTGTTTGTCTCTATAAAGATAGTACAAGGCGCTGACTTATCCAGCGAAAAGGGGTCATTGTTTAGGAATGATTCGTTCTAAAAACGACGTGTTTATAACGACAATAATGTCGTTAAGAAAGGACGCTACGGCGGCGGTCAGGAGGCAGTTTGAATTTACCCACTTTTTGAAGAACCAGCTTGCCTAAGCGGTACATACCAAGACCCACCAGTATGGAAATAATGGTTTTGGTGTCCTCGTGTTGTGTCAGTGCTTCGATAGTTGTCAGAGCAAACATCAATACACCGGTAATCAGCAATACGAATCCCATTAACGCCAGACCAAGCACACCCGCAGACGCATGCCGAAGCGATGACTCTGCATTGTTTGGTTGCTCATTTTCAGTTGGTTGACGCATAATCTCTTCAGTTCAGGTAAAGTCGATGCCAGTAATTCATTAGTCACTTCAAATGTGACATCGTTCAGTTAATTTACATTTTAGTTACATTAATCGACTTAGCAGCGAGCCACCATGGACCTTTAGTATAGATTGTAGTCATTAATGTGATTTATTCACCAAAGCTACAGCATTTGTCGCTAATATGCTACACAAGTTATCGTCTGTTTCCGGTATTTTTTTAACTTTTTATAACAACTTATGGCAAAAACACCGTTAATTACCCGAAAGGGCTATCAAAAACTCCGTGATGAGTTGGATTACCTGTGGCGCGTAGAGCGTCCGGAGATCACCCGTAAGGTGACCTGGGCCGCCAGTTTGGGCGACCGCAGTGAGAACGCTGACTACCAGTACAACAAAAAGAAGCTACGAGAAATCGACCGGCGTGTCAGATACCTTCGCAAGTGTCTGGAAAACCTTAAAGTGGTTGACTATCACCCTCAACAGGAAGGAAAGGTATTTTTCGGCGCATTTGTAGAGCTGGAAAATGACGACGGTAAAGTACTGACAATACGCATTGTAGGTTACGACGAAATCTTTGATCGCAAGGATGTGATCTCAGTGGATGCACCCATGGCCAGAGCCCTGATTGGCAAAGAAGCAGATGACGAGGTAACGGTGGTGACTGAAGCGGGCCGTTTTGATTGGTGGATCAATAAAATATGGTACGACACCACTGACAAGATATAGGGCAAACCGATGTGACACCCGAGTATTCGATGCTATACTCAGGCCCAAATATAACGGGCATAGCCTGTTGATTCGCCTATGAAGCAGTTAGAATTAGCAGCGTGTTGCTCAGTCTCACAACGATCGCATTAAGGTAGGAAAGGGTCACTTTCCATAACTATCGACTACCGCCTGAATTCCATGATGATAACAAATACCATTGCCAACGAACTTGCCGTTAACCCTAAACAGGTTGAAGCCGCAGTAAAACTATTGGATGAAGGGGCTACCGTACCGTTCATAGCCCGTTACCGTAAAGAAGTTACGCAAGGACTGGACGACACCCAGTTGAGAACGCTGGAACAGCGCCTGACATACCTGCGTGATTTGGAAGACCGTCGCCAGGTCATCATAAAGTCCATTTCCGAGCAGGGTAAGCTTACCGACGAGTTAGCCGCACAGATCCAGCAAGCAGACAACAAAACAACACTTGAAGACTTGTATCTGCCGTATAAGCCGCGTCGCCGGACTAAAGGCCAAATCGCCATCGAGGCTGGTCTGGAGCCACTGGCAGATGCGTTGTTCAACGATCCTACATTAAACCCTGAGAGCACCGCTGAAACTTACGTCACTGCCGACAACGGTGTAGCAGATACCAAAGCAGCACTCGAAGGCGCACGTTATATCCTGATGGAGCGCTTCGCTGAAGACGCTGCGTTGCTGGCGAAAATCCGCCGTTATCTTAACGACAATGCGCATATCCGCAGTCGTGTTGTGGAAGGGCAGGAAACCGCCGCCGTAAAATACAGTGATTATTTTGATCACAGTGAAAAGCTGGCAAATGTACCGTCGCATCGCGCATTGGCGATGTTCCGCGGACGCAACGAAAGCATGCTCCACATTCAACTGGTTGCCGACCCGGGACAGGAAGAAGCACCAGGGCAAACCTCACACTGTGAACACTTAATTGCTGAGCACTACAATATCCGTAACCAGGGCCGCCCGGCAGATAGCTGGCTTGCACAGGTTGTGCAATGGACCTGGAAAATTAAAATCGCGCTGCACATGGAAACCGAATTGTTTGGTCAGCTGCGCGAAAAAGCCGAGGAAGAGGCCATCAACGTCTTTGCCAAGAACCTCAACGATCTGCTGATGGCTGCACCCGCCGGTGCAAAAGTCACTATGGGGCTGGATCCGGGTCTGCGTACCGGCGTGAAAGTCGCCATTGTGGATGCCACAGGTAAAGTAGTAGGTACCACCACTATCTTCCCGCATGCGCCGCAAAACCAGTGGGATAAGTCCCAACGCACGCTGGCAAATCTGTGCAGACAACACAAAGTGGAATTAATCAGTATCGGTAACGGTACCGGTTCACGGGAAACCGATAAGCTGGTAGCCGAAATGCTAAAAGCAAACCCGGAACTGGGCGCGCAAAAGATCATGGTGAGCGAAGCAGGGGCTTCGGTTTACTCAGCGTCTGAACTGGCATCAAAAGAATTACCCGGGCTGGACGTGTCGCTTCGTGGTGCGGTATCTATCGCTCGTCGTCTGCAGGATCCACTGGCAGAACTGGTTAAGATTGAGCCGAAAGCCATTGGGGTCGGTCAGTACCAGCACGACGTAAGCCAAAGCATGTTGGGCAAATCGCTGGATCAGGTTATTGAGGACTGCGTAAACGCGGTAGGTGTCGATGTGAATACCGCCTCTCCAGCACTGCTCAGCTACGTATCAGGCCTGAACAAAACTCTGGCTCAGAACATTGTTAATTTCCGCGACGCCAACGGCGCATTTGCCAGCCGTAAAGACCTGAAATCTGTAGAGCGCCTGGGACCCAAAGCCTTTGAACAAGCCGCGGGATTCCTGCGTATTGTGAACGGCACGAACCCGTTGGATGCGTCAGCGGTGCACCCGGAAGCCTACCCTGTGGTTGATGCTATCGTAAACACAGCTGCCGTAGCGGTAAATGACCTGATTGGTAATACGGACTTACTGCGCAAGCTCAACCCTGAAGAGTTCGTCAGCGACGCCTTTGGTGTCCCTACAGTGAAAGACATTTTCAAAGAACTGGATAAGCCTGGGCGCGACCCTCGCCCTGAGTTCAAAACCGCAGCCTTTAAAGAAGGTGTAGAAACCATTGCCGACCTGAAGCCCGGTATGATTCTGGAAGGTGTGGTAAGCAATGTCGCTAACTTTGGTGCGTTCGTTGATGTCGGAGTGCATCAGGACGGTCTGGTACACATATCAGCGCTGACCAACAAGTTTATCTCGGATCCGCGAGAAGTGGTGAAAGCGGGTGACATTGTTAAAGTGAAGGTGCTGGAAGTCGACACGCAGCGCAAACGTATTTCTTTTACCATGCGAATGGATGACACGCCGGCCCCACAGGCAAAAGGCAACAAGCCAGGTGGCAAACCAGCCAAATCAGGCGCTAAGCCAAGAGCCAGTAACAACCGCGGACAGGGCAAACCGTCCTCGCAAGGTAATAGCGCGATGGGTAATGCTTTTGCCGATGCGTTTGCCAAAGCAAAACAGAAATAGTTACACATAAACCAAAAACGGGCCGTAAATACGGCCCGTTTTTTTTTGTTCAAAATTCACTATTACGCTGTGGCAGAGAAGCCTTCAGTCATCGGTGAAGACACCGATTTATAGAAACCGGCGATAACCTGATTGCGTTGCTGCATCTGCGACACGTTCACGCTTTCTATGTCTAAGGAACGTCTGCCGCCGGCACTGCGCGGATCGATGTCGTTATCGACCGCTAATTCATCCAGCTTACGAGTCGGAATGTCAGCCGGAGCAACATCCACAATGTCCTCAAGGCTGGGGGGCTCCATTGCAGCATCGCTATCACTGCTAACCTCGTCATTGCGCTCTTTTGCCGCTTCAGCCCGGGCTTCAAACGCCAGTCGCGATGCTTCAGCAGCAACCTGTAAGTCCTGCGGTGACGGCTCAGCTGGCGCTAATGCCGCAGCACGCACCTGCTGCATTTTGCGGATCGTTTGTTCTGGTGTTGATTCGGCAGAAATATCAATAGAAACCTGACCTTCTACCGCGTAGCGCTGTCCATCTGGGCCTCGTTGAAATTCGTATTGCGGTGAACCCGCATACTGGCCACCAGTGGTGGCATGAGCCTGCTCGTGCGCACGCACTTCCTGGTCGCGCTGCTTGAGTGATTCAATTTCGCGTTGTTCAGCTTGTTGCTGCTGACGATCGCGTGCATCGTCCTTACCAGCACTCTCATCATCCGCATTGTCGAATTGTTGCTCTGCTGTGTTTTGGCTTTGCGCAGCCTGATTAGGCTGCGGTCTTTCATACGTGAGCGGCTGCGCTATTTTTACCGACGATTTTAATTTATCCGACTCAGAGCCGAGGCCCTGCTCAGCACTGCCTTGTTTCGAATCAGACGCCTGAGGAATGGTCTCGCGGGTGAGATTATCCCGCCGGGCTGCCTCGGTATTCAGATTTGCCGTAGGAATGGCAAAGGTAGAAGGAATTGGCGTGACAATATTCATGATAATCAGGCCAGCGTGTCGATAATTTTACCCACGGTGTCGTTTGCAACATCAATCACCTTGGCTGACGCCAACGCATTTTTACTGTACAACTGCATCGACAATAAATCAGAGGTGAGGCTATCGCCGCCAGAAGGCAACAAGCGGGATGTATTCGACAGACTCTGCACTGCCGCATTGGCTAATAATTCAGTAGGACCGTTGGCGGCCACATCCTGCTGAGCCGAACGCTGGGCAATATTAAGCGCAGACTGCGTCATGCCGTCAAACGACCGCTGCAATCCAAACTGGCCAGAAATGATGGCCGAATTAAAATTATTCGCAATTACCCCAGACATACACTACCTCTACTCTCTCATGGCTAATTATTAATCAATTTTGGCCATTTGAAAAGTTTTATGTCTGTTTATCGAGCGTAAAACTGCACTGAATGCAGCGTATTCTTTACAACAGTGCAGCCCCGATGATCTGCGCTAACTGCAGCGTTTGTCTATTCTCGCCAGGTTATGTACAAAATTACTAATAATATCTGCAGTTTGCGTGGGATGACTAATAAACGGGGCATGTGCAGCATGCGGCATAACAACGGTATCTGCAGAAGGTTGTAGCTCGTGGATACGATCAATACCACTGGTGGGTACCAAACTGTCCAACCGACCATACAGGCGCAAGGTAGGCTGGCTGATGCGCCCAATATCGGCGCGCAAGTCAACGCTTTGCAGGAGCTGAAGACCAGCCTCCAGCGCATCCACCGACGGATTCGGCAGTGTTTTAACCTGCTGACGAATGGTTTTTACATCCTGTTTTGCGGTGGCGCTGCCCATGGCCTGGATCGCCAGAAAGCGATCAAGGGTCTTGTCGTAATCTCTGGCCAGCTGTTGACGAAACATCGCCAGTACCTCAGGCGCTATACCTGGCCAGCACTTATCAGCAACAAAATAAGGGGTAGAGGCTAGCGTCACAAGTCCGGCTACCCGTTCACTGTGATGGAGTGCAAGTTGTTGCGCTACTAGCCCACCGAGCGACCAACCCACGACAACGGCATCGTCAGGAAGTGCAGGGGCCACGGCATCTGCTAGCTGCTCCAGGGTGTACTCACTGGGCAATGTGTTGGCATTCGTACCAAAGCCCGGTAGACAGATACGGGTAATACGAAATTGATTTTCGAAATAGGGCAAGAACTCCGTAAATACGGCACTGTTCATACCCCAACCGTGTATAAAAACCAGTTCTTTTCCCGATCCCTGGGACAGGCTTTCAAGCCTCACATTAGTGTTATTCTCAACCACGCAATGGCTTCCTCTTGAAGGTTTAGAAAAGTGTACCTGAGCAAATTAAAAAGCGGAATAAAAGATTTCACTTCATCGGTTCAGCGCATTCCGCAGTGCTTGCCGGACAGCCATTGCTATCTGTGCCAGCAGCCCACACAAAGGCTGATATGTGAAGTATGCGAACAAGACTGTTTGTTCTTTAATACGCCGGTACTCCCTGATAATTTGCTGCTCTGGCCGCCAATCAAAAAAGGCTTGGTATCAGGGCGCTACACTTCAGTGCATGCCTGTAGTTACTATCAGTGGCCAACGGATCATCTTATCAACCAGTATAAAAACGGTCACCCGCAGCTAACCCAGACGCTGGCTGACTGGTTTGTCGCTTATGCACTGCCCTCGGAGCCATTCCTGCCGGACTGCATACTGCCAGTACCCACCTCTTCCTGGCGCTTTGCCAGACGGCGCTACCACCAGACCTTATTGTTAGCGAATGCAATAGGACGCCGTTTATCCATTCCGGTGCATGCCAACTGGGCGTCCAGACGCAGCTTTCAACGTAAACAGCAATCATTGGGAAGGCGGGAACGACTTAACAATTTGAAACGGGCTTTCGCCCTGAGTAAGGACCCTTTGCCCTCGCGAGTGGCGATTCTGGATGATGTAGTGACAACCGGGGCAACTGCCGCTGCGTTAAGCAATATGATCTATTCAGCCTACCCCGAAACCTCAGTAGCACTGTGGGTCCTTGCCATTACACCAGCCAAAGCCGACCCTGGTGCGCTGGTATCCGGCCAGATCCGTCAGCAACGTGTGTTGCTGCAGCAATATTAGTCCCTATTTTTAGGGCCGTGTGTATGCATTGGGATAAATGACACTGCGCCTCACCCAGGGTGGTAAAGCGCAGTGCTGAAGGGTGATTAACGGATTGCTTCGGACAGCAGTAATGCATTGCTCATTAGTTTACTGGTGCCATACCAATAGCCACGAAACTGTGGGTTATCGGTAAAACCAATTACCCGGCCACGTCCCATTGGTTGCGCCACAACAGCGGCACTGCCGGCAATTTTTTCAGCCAAGACATCGGCACTGTAACCCGCCACCAGCGGCGATCGCGTATAACGGGCAGGCACATTAAATGGAGACTGAGAGCTGCTAATTACCGTGTTGGTTGTTTTAAACACATGCAAGTAGGGTTCATCAAACCCGTAAAACAGCGGGTGTGTGACATCGATATTCGCTATGTATACCGCACCAGCAATAAGCTTTTTAGCCGCAAGCGCAGAGCGATCTGCATACGTTAACCCAGACTCATCAAACAGCCTGTCGACATCATTCCGGTCGGATACCTGCACAGACAGCCACTTTTCCTTACTAAACAAAGAAAGGGCCGACATCTGTCCTATCAGGGTACCGCCAGCTTTCACCCACTCACTGATCGCGTTACTTTGTTTGTCGTTAAGATCATAACGGCCGGAGGCGAATACGATGTGAGAATAGTCCGCCAGGGTAATTCGCCCAAGGCGTTCCTGCTCAATCAGTGTCACAGGCATACCGATTTGGGTATCCAGATGATGCCAGATTTCTCCCACCTGATAAGGGTTAGTACCTTCGCCGCATATTACCAGTACTTTGGGCGCTCTGGCGGGCACCATGCTGCGGCTACCTAAATCACTGCCTACCGACGTTGAACCACTGGTAATGGAATACACAGGCACCTGATGCTTAGCACTGGCCGAAGCAATCAGGGCACCAACATTTTCAGGCTGCACAACGCCAGCTGGCACCACGATGCTGCCCAATTCAAACGCTCTCTCGCCTTGGGTTGTCATGGCGTTGAACGACGTAGTGGCAATGCGCGCATCGACACCCGCAGAGAGCAACGCTTGTAATAACGCCGGTGATGTAAAGTGATGCCATTCAAACGCATATCCATAGGCGTCGCTGGCAACTGCAGGCAATTCGTTCTGATGCAATTCACCGCGTTTTACCCGTTTCAACTCACGTGCAGTAAGCGAGCTAAACCCAAGATCAAACGCCAGCGGTAAATTCCAGTTGGACACGTCGTAAAACGTATTGTCCGGGAATTGCTGCTGCGTTGAGAACAGCGATTTGATCAGTCGGTATTTTTGCTGGTTCAGTGGCACAACCAGCGTATGCGCCGCAGCAAACGTTTTATCGTCTGCCGATACATCGTTTTCAGGCACAATAAAATCAATGCCGTGCTGTTCAAATACCCATTTCGCCCGCTTTAAGCGCCAGGCATCTTTAGGTTCGTGTAGCACATAAGCCGCAATATCGTCGTCTTTAATGAGCGACTGCGTTTCGTTGTAAAAGCGGCGGGGGTACTCTGTAAGTGCCGCTTTGTTCTTTAACGCACCGTCGAACACGGCCAACGACATCGTAAATTGATTTTGAATGGTTTGCGCGAACGCCACCGGCCCATTAATGGAATCCTGCAGATGCCCGCGGCTACTGGCTTGCTCAAATAAAATTCCGATACTGCCTTGTGCATCCGGGTAAGTAGAACCTTTGCCGTAGTAAAAATCGTCAAAGCCTTCTTCACTGAAGTAGAGATTTTTTTGATCATCGAAGGCCTGAATAAAACTGTCTGCCAGGGCTTCGGTTAACCGCACATTCCCTTCTGGCGTGAAGGGGTTCTTACGACTTGGCACGCCAGGCTGGAAAAAATACGTACTATCGGTACCCATCTCGTGGAAATCGGTGAGCACATGAGGCCGCCACTTCTGGAATTGTTTGATGCGAGCCTGGGATTCAGGGTGAATGAGCATCAGCCAATCGCGGTTCAAGTCAAACCAATAATGGTTTGTTCGCCCGTTTGGCCAGCCTTCCGTGTGCTCGCGATGTTCCGGGTCGGACGAGAGCACCTGACCTTTATGCATATTTGCCCATTGCGCAAAGCGTGACAGCCCGTCCGGATTGAACGAAGGGTCCAGCAAAACTACATTATCGCTTAACAACGAGGTAACCCGAGCGTCGTTCGACGCCGCCAGGTAGTAGGCGACCAACAGCGATGTATTCGCCCCGGAAGGCTCATTACCATGCACACTGTATCCCATGTATAGCACCAATGGCGCGCCATCTTCTGCGCGTGTGCCTTGGGTTACATTCTCGACGTGGGCTTTTTGCCACTGCGGCAATTTGTCACGATTCTGGGGAGCGGTAATCGTCAACAACAATAACGGGCGCTGTTCATGGGTGTAGCCAGTCACCTCGAGGCTGATACGGTCAGACGACTCCGCTAACACCTGCATGTATCGCACAAGCTGATCATGACGGACATGCCAGGTACCCACATCGTAACCTAACACTGACTCAGGCGTGGGGATATCCGGATTAAGGGCACTGTTTACCGGCAGGTAATCCGTCGCGGGCTTACCCGCTGCGAAGCTAAACGGGCTACTGCAAATTAACAGCATGGCCAGCGCCAGGTGTCGGGAACTATGCTGTTTTAGAGACTTCTTGCCTGTTAATACGTATGTATCCTGTGCGCGATCACGAGTGACTACACACCGGACTGCCTTCTGAATACCCATCCAGAAACCGGTTCGAAAGACTTTCATCATTGTAATACTTAGCCTTGTACTATCTGTCGTGTATTTGGGCTGATTATTTTAATACCCGAGTGTTTTACTCAGGTAAATTTGTTATCATACCGTCAATTCTATGATTATGCAGGACTCTATCATGATCTCAATATCTACAGAGGCACAGGCTCACTTTGTTAAGCTACTGGCTAACCAGGAGTCTGGCACAAATATTCGGGTGTTTGTGGTCAATCCAGGTACGTCTACCGCAGAGTGTGGCGTATCTTACTGCCCACCAGATGCTGTTGAACCTACTGACATGCGTTTACCCTTCGATGGCTTTGATGCCGTTGTTGACGAAGAAAGCGCACCGTACCTGGAAGAGGCCGAAATTGACTATGTCACGGATCAGATGGGCTCGCAACTCACGCTAAAGGCACCGAACGCAAAAGCACGTAAGGTCGCCGATGACGCCCCATTGGTTGAACGTATCAATTACATGATCGAATCAGAAATCAATCCTCAGCTTGCCAATCACGGCGGAAAAGTCGTGCTGCTGGAAGTCACTGAAGAAGGGTATGTTATTCTGCAATTCGGCGGCGGCTGTAACGGTTGCTCAATGGTAGACGTTACCTTGAAAGAGGGGATCGAGAAGCAAATGCTCGACCAGTTTGCAGGTGAAATCAAAGGCGTACGCGATGCCACTGAGCACACTGCGGGCGAGCATTCATACTACTAATGCATCAGCGATAGCTGGGCAATGGATACGGTAACGCCACCCAAAGGTTGGCACCGATTTACCCGGGGGTTACTCATATTCGCTCTGGGGTTTGGCATGATGCTAATCGGTGCCTGGTGGTGGCTGCCACTTTACTATGTCGGTATCGCCACACTTCTTTGCGGTTTTATCTGGGCCATGTCAGGCTACCTGGCACTGTTATGGTTCAGACTGACAAAAAACATTAACCCTGGTCGTCGGCTCTGACATAGTACAGATAGAAACTGCCTCCCAGCGTAATGCCTCGTGCCAGCAGGAAAGCCAGTAGCGCCCACCACAGGGCTTCATTACCCGCCTCACGCAGTACAAACCACACCGGGAAATACACTACCAAAGCACTGATTATCATGGTGTTACGCATTGATTTTGCCTTGGTGAGACCTACAAATACGCCATCGAACAGAAAACACCAGTGCGCCAATAATGGCAGTAATACCATCAGTGGCAAATAGGGCATGGCGGCGGTTTGCAAGGCGTTAATATCTGTGAGCATCCTCACAATGTTGTCTCCAACCCCGTAAAACGCCAGGGCATAGCCAATGGCAACAACGCTCGACCAAATCAACCCCCGGTGCGTTTGTGTCACAACGCCTTCCTTGCTTTTTGCACCCGCCGCTTCGCCCACTGTGGCCTCTACCGCATAAGCAATGCCGTCCAACCCCAGCGCAATTAATACAAAAAACTGCATGAGTATGGCGTTAACTGCCGTGGCGGTCTCTCCATAACGCGCTCCCTGTATGGTCAGGAACGCAAGGCAACCCTGCAAAGCGAGATTGCGTAGCAACATGTCGCCATTGAGCTTCATCAGTACTTTTTGGGCACTGCGACTAAACCATTGCCAGACTGGCTTCACCCCATCAACATGCTGAATAGCGACACAGAACCCCATTACAGCCATGGTATATTCTGCTATCACGCTGGCCAGTGCCACCCCCTCAACGCCCATACCAAATGACCAGACAAACAGCAGGTCTAGCCCGGCATTGAGCAGGTTGCCAACTACCTGAATGAACAGCACTGCACGGGTTTTCTGCTGCCCTACCAACCAGCCAATTAATGCAATATTGCTCAACGCCGCCGGTGCGCCCCACACTCTCACGTTAAAATAGGTTTCCGCAAACCCGGAGACCACCTCAGAGGGGGCGGTGAGTGTCAGCCCAGCCCACAATACGGGTTGCTGCAAAATCAGCAATAGCAGGCCAATCACCAAGCCGACAAATGCCGTCTGGTAAAAAGTTTTTGCGATTTCTTCACTGCTTTGCTTGCCTCTGGCCTGTGCACTCAGCCCTGTCGCAGACATGCGTAAAAAACCGCAAACCCAGTAGATTTGAGTGAGAATCAAGCCACCTATTGCGGCCCCGGCCAGCGGCGCAGACACCGCCATATGCCCCATTACGGCCGTGTCTACCAAACCCAACAAGGGCGTGGTAATGTTAGCCAGAATCATCGGCACCGCTAAGGTCAGCAGAGTGAAATGTGCGGGCAAGCCCCGTTGTAAATACGCTGCGCGGGTCACGACAGTCCACAATAGTAAGGAGAATGCATGCAGTCTATCATGAGAGCCTTGGTTATCTCGATGTTGATATGGGGTTTTACCGCCGCTCTCAACGTAGCACCGGCAAAAGAAATGAAGAATGTCGGTGCGGTGATACTGCTTTACCATCACGTTGCAGAAAACACGCCGCGCAGCACGTCTGTTACACCGGACGAGTTTGCTGAGCACCTTGCTTTTATCAAAGCAAACTATGTTGTCTTTCCCCTAAAAGACATTGTAGAGGCCGCCAAACACAATACGCCGTTGCCCGACAATGCGCTTGCGATCACATTCGATGATGGTTACAACAATATTTATGAAAACGCCCATCCTTTACTAAAAGAATACGGCTTTCCTTATACCGTGTTTATCAATCCGTCGGTGATTGGCGTTCAGTCTAACCAGCTAAGTTGGGACACGGTGAAGGCCATGCACAACGAAGGGGTGACGTTTGCCAACCACACGCTGGATCACCTTCATATGTTGGAAAAACGCAATGGCGAAAGCGAGAAGCAGTGGCTAAACCGGGTGTGGCAAAACGTCACGGACGCCGAGGCGCAAATTACCGCCCAGGTAGGTGAATCATTAAAGTACCTTGCATACCCTTTTGGCGAGTACAACGAAGTACTGGCTAACAAGCTGCAAGAGCATGGCTACATTGGATTCGGTCAGCACTCTGGTGCCGTTGGGCCGTTTTCAAATCTGGCTGCTATTCCGCGCTTTCCTGCTGCAGGCCCTTACGCAAAACTCTCTACACTGAAAACCAAAATGGCCAGTTTTGCCATGCCGGTGGTAAACATGTCGTTGCCCAACCCCGAGCTATCCAGTCCAACCCTATCGGCACCCATTACAGTGACACTGGATGCGACCGTGGCAAATCAGCTGCGCATCAACCAGGTAACCTGTTATTACCAGGGTGACACATTGCCGGTCGAGTCAAACGGAAGTCAGTTTAGTGTGGAATTGAAAAACGCCTTGCCGGTAGGCCGTTCCAGAGTGAACTGCACAGCGCCTTCGAAAACGATGGCGGGCCGTTACTTTTGGTATTCAATCCCATTTTTCAGAGCTGACAAAAACGGCAAATACCCGGATTAATGAGCAGGACTACAACGAAGAGCGGTTGAGAGGGATAGCGCGGATCAATTGCATGAAGCTGTCGTTAACGCGATGCTCCGCATATCCCAGCTTCTGGTAAAACTGAATGGCACCGTGATTATCGATCTCGCAATTGAGCACCACGGCGTTCTTTTTCAGTTCACGGGCCTTTTCTTCCATAAATTTAATCAACGCCGCGCCAACGCCTTTGCGCCGTGCGGATTCAACGACAGCAATGTGGCCCACCCCCATCTCTAAAAACATTGGAGGTTCGATAACAGCCATGTACATCTGCGATTTCAGGACGACATCCAACGCGGTATCAATACCGTAGAAGTCGACTATAGACTGGAGGGTAACGCGGTCAAACTCTTCGGGAAGGTGGCTGTGCCAACAGCTGATGAGACCGGTCACTTCGCCATCGGTTTCTGCTACCCAGTGATTGTCACAACCGTACTGTCCCCCACCTTTTTGCCAGGCAAAAGCAAGGTAGTCCAGAGCGACTTGGGGGTCACCCAGACCAAACACCTCTGTAAGTAAGCGCTTACCTGCAGCAAACAGAAGTGGAACGGTAACGCCGCCATCATCCAATCTGGCGTTACGTACAACACTATGACATGGCATTAATTGTTCTTGTAATTACCTATTATTAAAGGCAAATCTTTAGCAATTTGCATGCTATCACTGACAGCAAGCTCACCGGGAGTATACTTTGGTTTAAATCGTCCCAAAGCCCGCCCCTGTGGATCAACGACCACCACAGATGCACTGTGGTCTACCAGGTAATTAGGATTGTCTGTACTTTCGGCAATGGCATACATAAGGCCAAGGGAACGTACAAACGGAAACAACTGAGCGTGCTCACCGGTCAGGGCCACAAACTCAGCGTTAAAATACTCAACGTAAGAAGCCAGTCGTTCGGGTGTATCCCGATTCGGATCCACTGACACAAACACTACCTGAACTGCGTTATCAGAATCAATTTTTTTTAATTCCGGATAAACCCTGCCAAGCGACGCCATGGTTGTAGGACAGATATCCGGACAGTAAGTATAGCCTAAAAACAGCAAACTCCAGTGCCCATTGAATACTGTGTTATCAACTGACGTATTTGTTTGATCAACCAGGCTTATTTCCGCGAGGTTCCGTGGTTCAGGGAAATACTGAAAGTATTCCGGGGTGGGGGTGGAAGGTTGAAAGGGTTTTACAACAGCAACGAACGCACCTGCAGACAAGGCAACGATGCCTGCAAGTACGATCCAAATTTTTTGACTCATAGTGTTAGCGGTATGTAGTGATCAGCCAGTAATACCACAAACAATACCATGAGATGAATAATTGAAAACTTAAATGTTGCCATTGCAGTGTGTTGATCCGCCGCGTATTTCAGCTTAAGTGCATAATACATAAAGCCCGCATTCAGCGCCGATGAACCTACCAGGTACAACAATTGCGCTTCACCAATCAGATACGGCAACAAACACACCAGGCACAGCAGTACCGTATACAGCAGCACACATGTTTTGGTGAATTCTACGCCGTGAGTCACTGGCAACATAGGCACTTTAGCTTTGGCGTAGTCCTTTTCCCGGTGTATTGCCAGCGCCCAGAAATGAGGCGGCGTCCAGGTAAATACAATCAGCACCAGCAGCAGTGCATAGGCATCGACTTGTCCGGTTACTGCTGTCCACCCCAATAAGGGCGGTGCTGCGCCTGCGAGGCCGCCAATCACTATATTTTGTGGTGTGGCGCGTTTAAGAAACATGGTATACACCACTGCGTAACCAACCAGACTAGCCAGGGTAAGCAGGGCAGTTAAACGGTTAACCCATAATTCCAGCGCAACATAACCCACCGCAGCGAGTACAAATGAGAACAACAGGGCATTATTGACGCTGACTTTGCCTTTCGCCACAGGACGGTTAAACGTGCGCGCCATCTGGCTGTCAATTTTATGGTCGACCACGTGATTAATGACCGCCGCAGCGCTCGCCAACAGCCCAATACCTCCCAGGCCGGCGATTAGCGTGCTCAGCGGCACCCATCCGGGCGTAGCCAGACACATTCCCACCAATGCGGTGAGTAGTAACAGCATAACGACTCTGGGTTTGGTCATTTCATAATAGTTACGCCAGGATGCGCGCCACCCGGTAGAGGCAGGCTTTACAGATGAACTACTGTTGGACAGAGTTGTGGATTTAGCCATAACAGCCTCCTACACTTTTCGATACAAGGTATAGGTGATCATCACCAACACCATTAACAGACAGGCGGCAATTGCGTTGTGCAACACCGCAACACTCAGTGGCAGACTGAAAACCACATTGCTCACGCCCAGCCCTACCTGTAACGCCAGTACCAGACTCATTACAGTAACCGCTTGTCTGATCACACGTGAACCAGAACGGCGGTACAACGTAAATGCAAGCCAGCTCAGGTACAGCAGGGTTACAATAGCCCCGAAGCGATGCACTATATGCATCGTCATGCGTTCAGGATAACTGTGAGCGCCAAATTCGTAGTTGTCGGCTTCAGGCACACTATAAGCACCATTGAGGTCGATATTGGTCATCCAGTCGCCCTCGCAAACCGGGAACTGAGTACAAGCCAGGGCGGCGTAGTTTGCTGACGTCCAGCCGCCCAGCGCAATTTGAGTAACCAGTACTACAACGCCAAGGGCCGCAAAGCCTGCGTAGCGCTTCACGCGTTCATTAACATAGCCAATGCGGAATGCCGACAGCCTGAGGTATAGCAGAAACAAACAGGTGAGCACGCTAAAGCCCCCCAGCAGGTGCCCCATGACCACCACAGGCAATAAGTTCAGAGTCACTGTCCACATGCCAAGTAACGCCTGAAAAATTACCAGCCCCAGTAACAACATGGGTAACTTGAGCGGTCTGTCTGGCTCCCGTTTTATCAGGGCAATGATGGCAATCGCCAGAATACAAAGCCCCAACGATCCCGCAAAGTAACGGTGAATCATTTCATTCCAGGCTTTTTGCGCCTCAACCGGACGCTCCGGGTATGCTTCGTTAGCCGCCTCAACGTGATGCTCGGCTTCCGGCACGGTTAAGTGCCCGTAACAACCCGGCCAGTCCGGGCAACCCAGGCCCGCGTCGGTCAATCGTGTGTATGCGCCCAGTACAATCACCACAACGGCAAGTATGATGCTGAAACCAACCAGTTTTCGCATAACCACTCCTTAACCAATACGTGATAGTTTCAGAAGCTTTCGTAGATCAGCCAGTACATCCCGGCTACCCATCACGGCATCCTGGCGTAAGGCATAAACCGGGTAACGCAGCATGGCATTGCCTTGGGTATCCACAATAAATAGATGGTTAGCCAATGTGCTTTTGTTTAGCGTACTTGCCTGTTCTTCCGACACAGCCAGCGCCTCGATATGGGTATATTCAGCCAGTACCGCTGCGGCTCCGGGGTCGCTGTCAGGTGCCATAAATACGGCAGGTCTGGCTCGATCAGACTCTTTACCCAACGCAATCCACACCTGTTGAATGGCATACAATGCGTTTTCACATTCGGCGTTGCAGGTAGCGGGAACGACATACATAACCCGCCAGCTTGGCGTCTGCTGGTCCAGCATGTTGGTTAATGACACAACCGGTTGTAATAATTCACCCCGGTTAGTTGCACCACGTTCAAACCAGTTCCCGTCAAGCGCCAGTTTGGCAAGCACAACGGGCAATACGAATACCGCAAAAATAATTAAAAGGGAGCGCTTAGGTCTTTCTTGTGTTTGTACCATGGTTGTCATTATTTTTTACTCTCCGCAGTAACACTGAAAAAAAGATAACGACAGCGGCAAGTGCCAGGCCAAACCATTGAATCGCATAACCAAGATGCTTTTCAGGTGGCATTACCACCGCCTGCCAGTTGGGTGTAAACCCTGCAAGGTCTGGTGTGGACGCTATTCGCTGAACGAGAATATTGGGCATGGATGTGCCCCATTGAAGATTGAGCTTTGCTATATCAATTTGCTGCAGTCGCAACGGAAATGTATTGAACTGCGTTGCGGTTTCGGAAATTAATCGGTTGTTGCCCGGTACAGATATGACCCCATCAACCGTAACAGGCTGTGAAGGAAGCTGAATAACCGGGAGTTGATCTCGTTGGGTTGGTGCTGCAACCCACCCGAGGTTGGTTAGGAACTGTTGGCCTTCCGAGCGAACCGGCACAATAACAGCGTAACCGGGTTTTCCCTGGTAAATTTGGTTATCTAACAAAATGACCCGCGTAGCGTCGACCTGACCCACAAACCGCACCGGGACATCCCGGACTTCACTAAACGATTGTAACGCCTCAAACACCTGCATTGGCGCCTGTGCCTCTTTTTGCGCTATGCTGTGTAAACGTTGTTGTTTCTGATCCATACGCGCAAGCTGCCAACAACCCAATGACACCATGACGGCTACCGCCACCAGGGTAATGAGGGTTGCCAAAACCGGCCAGGATGACCCTGATACGCGCTCGGATTTGTCGTTGGCAGGAGTAAGTTGCATGTTAGTCAAAATCATCATTGTTGGATTGTTGCTGTTTATGGTGTTTAACCTGTTCCTGGCGATGAAAGCCATGTTAGGCAACAGCCCGAAAAACCAACCCATGAGCAAATACATTGGGCGCAGGGTAATGACGTCAGCACTCATTGTGGTGATCATTTTGCTGGCAATTTCTACCGGTCTCATTACACCTAACCCGCGCCCGTATTAACGCTTACAGGACGTAAACAAACACGTAGAGCATGACCCACACCACGTCTACGAAATGCCAGTACCAGCTGCCAGCCTGAAAGGCGAAGTGGTTGTCGTGGGTGAAGTGCCCCTTCAGCACGCGCAGGAACAACACTATCAGTATGATTGTCCCCAGCGTTACGTGCATGCCGTGGAAACCGGTTAACAAGAAGAATGTGTTGCCATAGATACCGGATTGCAGGGTCAGACCCAGATCCTGATAAGCGTGCACATATTCTTCAACCTGCAAAAACAGGAAGCCACAACCCAGCAGGATAGTGACCCCCAACATGGCGGTGAGCTGCTTGCGTTTACCTTGTTCCAGACCCACATGTGCGAAGTGCAGGGTGACTGACGAAATAAGCAGGATCACGGTATTGATGGTAGGCAGACCAGCCCAACTCATGGCGGTCGTGCTTACGCCTCCCGGGGTTTCAATCAATGGCCACATGGCTTCAAAACCCGGCCACAACACTTCGTTGGTCATGGCGTTGTTTGACTCTCCCGATAACCAGGGCAGCGCAATCACTCTGGCGTAAAACAACGCGCCAAAAAAGGCCGCGAAGAACATGACTTCAGAGAAGATAAACCAGCTCATCCCCTGACGGTAGGAACGACCCAGCTGGTCGCTGTAAAGTCCGCTCATCGATTCATTGATTTGATCGCGGAACCAGCCAAATAGCATGACCAGTAACACCACAATCCCCACAGCCAGAATGTTGTCGCCGTAGCCACTCTCGCCGCGCGTAGTTTCAATGACAAAGTTGCCGGCACCGACGGCAATCAAAAACAGCGCAACCGCGCCCACAATGGGCCACACGCTTTGCGCAGGAACATAGTACTTTTGATACTCTTGATGTTGCATAGTGTTCTCCTTCGACCTCAGTTCTCAACAAACGAGGTCAGGAAAGGGTTAGTTTTTTTGTCACCGTCGTTGCCGCCGGTCACGTCAAATAGCGTGTACTGCACAGTGAAAAAATGAATGTCGTCCGGAATTTGCGGGTCAACGTAAAACTGCATGGGCATGAATGCTTCCGCCCCCGCATTGAGCGGTTGACTGTTGAAGCAAAAACACTCTGTTTTATTCAGAAACAGCGCAGCCTGACCCGGCGTCACAGACGGAATTGCCTGTGCCACCATGCCTTTTGAAGCCGGATTCCTGACATAAAACTCCACGGTGTTTAGTTCGCCAGGGTGTACTTTTACCCTGTGCGTCTGCGCCCGAAACTCCCATGGCATACCTGTATGTGTGCGGGTAATGAATTCCACTGTTACCGTGCGGGATTCATCAACCTCACCAGCATAAACCGTGGCGGCGGTTTCGTTGGTTTTGCCGTTGATGCCGGTAATGTCGCAAAACACGTCATACAAAGGCACAAGTGCAAAACCAAATCCAAACATAGCCACCACGACCAGGACTAACTTTCCTACCAGTGCGGTGTGGGAAGTCGTTGCCATAACGTTCTGCCTATTTCACTACAGGTGGTGTTTCAAACGAATGGTAAGGTGCTGGTGACGGGATTTCCCACTCCAGACCTTCAGCACCTTCCCACACCTGACTGCTGACCGGCTCACCCTGTTTACGGCAAGCTTTGATCATCACCCAAAGGAAGATCAGCTGAGACAACCCAAACGCAAAACCGCCGATACTGATCCACTTGTTGAAGTCGGCAAACTGCAACGCATAGTCCGGAATACGACGCGGCATACCCGCCAATCCAACAAAGTGCATGGGGAAGAACAGCAGATTGACCGAGATCAGCGAACACCAGAAGTGCCATTTAGCCAACGTGATATCAAACATGCGGCCAGTCCATTTCGGCAGCCAGTAATACACCGCCGCCATAATGGAGAACACCGCCCCCGTTACTAACACGTAATGGAAGTGCGCCACCACAAAGTAAGTATCGTGGTACTGGAAATCCACCGGCGTGATGGCCAGCATTAATCCCGAGAGCCCGCCAATGGTAAACAGCACAATAAAGGCAAGTGCGAACATCATGGGTATTTCAAAGGTCATGGACCCTCGCCACATCGTGGCCACCCAGTTAAAGACTTTTACCCCGGTTGGCACCGATATCAGCATGGTGGCGAACATAAAGAACATTTCAGCGGCCACCGGCATACCGGTTGTGAACATGTGGTGGGCCCACACAATAAAGCTCAGCAGTGCTATTGAAGCCGTGGCATAGACCATGGAGGCATAACCAAACAGCGGCTTACGCGCAAAGGTAGGTACAATCTGCGAAATAATACCAAACGCGGGCAGTATCATGATGTACACCTCAGGGTGTCCGAAGAACCAGAAGATGTGCTGGAACATTACCGGATCACCACCGCCTGCGGCGTCGAAGAAACTGGTACCAAAGAACTTGTCGGTTAACACCATGGTAACGGCCCCTGCGAGCACCGGCATAACGGCAATCAACAAGAACGCCGTGATCAGCCAGGTCCACACAAACAGCGGCATCTTCATCCACGTCATGCCAGGCGCACGCATGTTGAAGATGGTCACAATCACGTTAATGGCCCCCATAATGGAAGAGATACCCATAATGTGCACCGAGAACACAAACAATGCGGTACTGTCACCACTGTAGGTCGTTGAAAGCGGTGCATAGAACGTCCAGCCGAAAGCCGGACCGCCACCTTCAAGGAACAGTGATGCCAACAAAATGCTGAAAGCAAATGGCAGGATCCAGAAGCTCCAGTTGTTCATGCGTGGCAGCGCCATATCCGGTGCACCAATCATCATTGGCACCAGCCAGTTGGCCAGTCCGGTAAAGGCGGGCATGACGGCACCGAATACCATAATTAACCCATGAACCGTGGTCATCTGGTTAAAGAAGTTAGGGTCGACAATTTGTAATCCCGGCTGGAACAATTCAGCCCGAATCACCATCGCCATTGCACCACCGGTTAAAAACATGATGAAGGCGAACCACAGGTACAAAGTACCAATGTCTTTGTGGTTAGTGGTAAGAACCCAACGCATTAAGCCTTTGGGTATGTGATGATCGTGATGATCATCATGGTCTGCCGCTGCGTGATCAGGGCTGACAATGTCGGTTGCTTTACTCATGATCCGCTCCTATTGACCCGTTGCGACGGCATTGACGTCTTTAGGTTGAATTAACTGGCCCGTATTATTGCCCCAGGCGTTTCGCTCGTAAGTCACTACTGCTGCAATTTCTTTCAGACTAAGCATTTTGCCGAATGCCTGCATTGCGGTGCCGGTTTTACCGTTTAACACAATCTCGATATGTGCGGTGGGGTCATTCTGGGTAGCCAGCACGCTGCCTTTGAGGGCAGGAAACACACCGGGTAAACCTTCACCGTTTGGCATATGACAGGCGGCACACGCGGCGTTGTAGACGCGCTCGCCTTCAGACATGAGCTCTTCTTTGCTCATGCTCATCGCCAGCAAACGTTGCTCTTCCTCGCGCGCTTGGCGCTGAATAGATTCTTGCTCACTCACCCAGGCCTCGTAGTCAGCAGGCTCTTTGGCTATAACGACTACAGGCATAAATCCGTGGTCCTTACCGCATAGCTCTGCGCACTGGCCGCGGTAAATACCCGGCTCGTCAACCTTGGTCCAGGCTTCATTAATAAAACCGGGGTTTGCGTCTTTCTTCACCGCGAAATCAGGAACCCACCAGGAGTGGATAACGTCGTCAGAAGTGATCAGGAAACGGACCTTTTGCCCGGTCGGGATCACCAGTGGGCGGTCAACCTCGAGCAAATAGTTTTCGCCTTTGTTGTAGCGGTTATTGATTTGTTCACGCTGTGTGGCGAGCAGGGAGTAATACTCTACCTCACGGTCCATGTACTTGTAGTGCCACTTCCACTGCGACCCGGTAACCAGCACCGTAAGATCCGCTTCCGTGGTATCTTCCATGGCTATCAGGGTTTTCGCGGCAGGCACTGCCATGAATATAAGAATGAGAAAAGGAATTACCGTCCAGGCAATTTCCACCTTCACGTTTTCATGAAAATTCGCGGGTTTGGCACCGCGGGATTTTCTGTGCAGGTACATTGAAACAAACATGACTCCGAACACCACTACTGCTATCCCTACGCAAATAGAGAACATCAGCATGTGGAGATCGTATACCTGTCCACTGATTTCCGTCGCGCCGCGTCGTAAATTTAATGACGATACGTCGTTACTTCCCGCAGCAATCGCTGTCGTTCCGACTACTAACAGAACCAATGCAGTACAGGCTTTCAGTACGCATCTCTCGAGTTGCTTCACTCAACACCTCCGTTAAGGCCCGCCAGCGTCTCACAGAACGCCCCATTGCGAGAATAAGCTTCCAGGCCCTTTATGGTTGTTTTTTGAACTAGCCTTTTAATATTTTGTGCTTCTTATGTTATTTATTTGTTAAGCACTGTATAAGAATTACTCATTGTGTGTTTTGCGTCCAGTCCTTTTTCGCTAAAATCTGGATTACTGGCTATTTTTCGTCCAATCAGGCAAAAAATACTGCATTCATGTGAGTGAGTGTTTATTAACTAAAATTGATGGTGATGAGAGAGATTTAGCAAGGTAAAAGAGCGGTTTGATAGGATTATGCTCTTCAAATACAAAAAAACCGGCGCTAAGCCGGTTTTTAAATGCGTTATTATGGTGCAGTTGATTACATCCAGTCTGCGTTCCGAATGACACCTACTGCGATACCTTCGATGTTGAAGGGCTGATTAGCAAGATCGACCTTAATAGGTGAAAACTCTTCATTTTCAGCGTGTAACAACACTTCACGCCCACGCTTTTCAAGGCGCTTTACGGTAACGTCTTCGTCAACACGCGCGACAACCACCTGACCATTGTGCACATCGGTTGTGCGATGAACGGCAAGCAAGTCACCGTCCAAAATGCCAATATCCTTCATACTCATACCGTTAACGCGCAGCAAAAAGTCGGCTTTTGGATGGAACAAAGCGGGATCCACTTTGTAATGCATTTCAACGTGTTCCTGCGCCAGGATGGGTTCACCCGCAGCAACCCGACCAATCAACGGCAGGCCTTCTTCTTCGACTTCATCGTCCAACGGAATATTTAATTTAATCCCGCGGGATGTGCCCGGCAGAATGTCGATCACACCCTTTTTGGCCAGCGCTTTTAAGTGCTCCTCCGCTGCGTTTGCGGAGCGGAATCCCAGTTCACGGGCAATCTCAGCACGCGTTGGCGGCATGCCGGTGTCCGTCATGGTTGACTTAATGAGGTCGAGTACTTCTTGTTGTCGGGGAGTTAATGGACGCATAAACAGCCTGTTTTTCCATACAGTTAACTGTGAGTATATACAGGTTTACACAAATGACAACCGGGTTTTGTATAAATTCTCCGTTAAACGGCAGTTTATGCCAGTTGCTTTGCTTGGTTCACCTGATTGAGCAACTGTTGCCTGAACGCATCCATCTGCGCCTGATTCTCGAAACTATGGCGGGGAAATACGTGATACTGATAGCCTGACACCTGCAGCAATAAAAACGATCCGACCTGCCGAACATGCCCCAGCGCGCCCCACTTATGCAGTGTTTCATTGGCTATGGTTTTTTCAAACAGGCCGTCTTGTTGGCACTGGTATTCGTGCTTTCCCAATATCCCATTCGATACTTTGGATACCATGAGTACCGTCGCAATACACCAGAGAAAATAGACCAGTGTCGCCACAAAGCCGGTCAATAATGACCCTGTAACCATGACCATCCAGACAACGACATCATCCGGCATGCCGCGGTCATACACCAGGTAACTCAGGACGCCCAAGGCGATACACAGCATGTATTTGTAGGTAAACGGCGCAGTGGCAAGGAACCAGACGTTGAATCTCACCAAGTCAGCACGCGTAATAAAGGTTTCTATGGTAGAAATACGCGCTGTCATTTATTTCACCAGCCACGCCGACTCTACTGCCGGTACTTTGCCTTTCAAGCCGCCTTCAAGTGGTTCACTCGCCAGTCCTGGCTGCAGCCTGTCACTGCCATAGAGCTCAATTAATTCGGCTTCTGTTACCGAAAAAGGCGGGCCGCTGTGCAGTGCCTGATCATACTCAAATGTGATTAGCAGGTGTTGTGCTTTTGGGGCCGCGGCTTTCAACGTCTTAACGTAGGCACGGCGCATGTCCTCGGGCAAGGCCACCAGCGCAGCACGATCATAAACTCCGTCTATGTCACCCAGTAATTCGGGGGTTATCGATAAGATGTCGCCACAATACAGTGTAATATCGGGGGCCTGGTAACAAGTAAAATCATCAACGTCAGACACCGTAGGCGTAATACCCAATTCAGCAAAGTACTGTTGAACAGCAGATTCATTCAGCTCAACGCCTATCACCTCACAACCCCGTTGCAACAACCAGGTCATATCCTGAGATTTACCGCACAATGGCACTAACACGCGCTTGCCGTCGGTTAGACCAGCAGTTTCAGCAAATCGAACTAAAAACGCATTGATGTCTTTTTGGTGGAAACCAATTTCCCCCCGCTCCCATTTGTCGTGCCAAAACGCATGCTGCATGCCGCCTCCTACTGCGCAAATTGCGATTAGGTTATACCTGGGGTTATCCTCCAGGCATACCTGTTCATTGCATTGTTATTGTTTTTTGAAAGGGTTGTCCAGTACATGCGTGCGTAATGCCGGCTGTACCCGACCTCCGTCCATAGCCTCCATCATATGCTGTAATGCCGGACTGATAACCCCTTTGACTTCAGTAAAATAACTGTGTCCTTTCGGCTTATCAAAGGTGTTGTTGAAGTTGTCGCAGTCTACCTCGTAAACGTTTCTGGGCACCTTACTCAGTTCTTCTACCCCCGTCATACCGAGACGTTTGGATAGCTGACGGTTTTTCAGATTGGCCACTTTACTCGCCGGCATCGCGAGATCATCGTTCGCGAAATACACCACTAAGTTTCTGGTGACTCTGGGTAACAATGCACCGCTTCGTCCGGGCTCAAGGCAGTGATTCACCACATCTGCAGCCACCATGAACACATTTCTGAACAGGAGCGGCACCATTCCGGCGTGATCATTGCGGCCCCAGTAGTGGATGGCATTGCGCAGCACCCGGTTACCCATGGAATGGGCCAGCACGTTAATGCGCCGCATACACGGATCTGGTCTGGCAGCCTCGGCTTTGCGCCAGGTATCGAATTTCGACAACATTCTGGAAAACGCATTAGCACTGAAATCTGCGGCCTTCTGGTCGTCCCAGTAGTCGTCGAGCACACTGATAATTGGGTCGTCGTCGCACGGCCAGATCAACGGCACAACCAAAGCCAGTTTTTTATTTTTGCCTTGATTGATCAGGCGCTGTAGATCCTCAGCCCGCTCAAAAATTTCCGGTTCCATGTTGTTATTAAAACCGTGAATATACAGCAGGATTTGAGTGTCACTATCCAATTCTTTTAACCGTTGAAAGAACGTTTTGCTGCCAACTTCCCGATAATCATTTTTCCCCAGGCGCTCACAAAAATACATATCGGAGCCTGGTCGGGTAACCTGACGGTCAAACGCAATTTTACGGTTTACTTTGGTGCGGGATGACCCCTTCGGGGTGCGGTTGGTTGCAAAAAGCATAGTCGCCTCCTTGGTACTGTTGTATCAGGCGCTATACCACTGCAAATAAGGTATGACATCCTTGCCTGGTTATGTTGAGTTTCACTGTATCAGCGCTTTGAATTGTAGCGCCGATTCAGCAAATTTGCCGGTTATTTTGTGGCTATGCTACGGCGAAAGGTCTGCGCTGAAGGTAATCGACCTCAACGTCCATTTGATAGAGGGTCTTTGTTTCCTCCAGATTCAGGGCGTCATGCATCGCTGCACGCTGCGCTTCGTAATCTTCACTCATAGTGATACTGGCAGCCTGTTCGTAGACTTGCTTACTGGGCCATTGTGCGTAAGCAATCCACTTGCCCTCATCGGATTTATGCAGCCGTGAACCCAGACTCCCCTTAAACAGGTAAATCCCCTGGGTTACTTTTGGCCATGCCGCCAGAAATGCTTCGGTTTTACCTCGCTTTACCACAAATTCAAACATCACAATGTACATATCAACGTCCCTGTCTCTGCATTGCAGAAAAGTGTATCAGTCATAATAACTGGATTGAAGTGCGGCTTACCCAATGATTTTTTCGCTATGTTTGGGCTGTGGCAGGACTTATTTGCGTGCGCATCCCTGAATAACCAGCCCAAATCGCAACAAGTAACAAAGGCACGTTAATTTGCAGTGCCGCAAAGCTCAGCGCTGCACTGCCGAACTCAACAAAGTACACAATGAAGAAGGCACCAGTCACAAGGGTAAAGACGTACTTCAATTTACCTACAACCTGCTCCTGGGTTGTGGCTTTCAGCGCTGCCAGCGTGATCCCCAATAACGCGACCCAGAAACACGCTGTTGGCGACAACCCAAAGGCGAAATACCCTATAGCACTGACAACCAGTGCACTCGGTGTTCCCCACACTAATCCGGGCCAGAGGCGGTTCAGGGCATCCTGTGTTTTGCGCTTTTTCAGCCAAATATTCATACCGGTTGCTGAAATAATGGTGAGCATCATACCCAGCACAACAAACAGGACTTTACCTGGCATGCCAAGAAAATCACCGAAATGAAGCCGGTATACAGACCATAGGATCTGCTTGCCACCATCGCCTCCTACATAGCCTGCGGTTTCCAGAAATTCGCCTGACGCGTTATAGCGGTAATTTTCAGAATACGTGAAATGAGCGGGGGTCCTCACGTAAAACTCAATGAACTGTTGGGGCGAATCTGGTTCGTGGATCGTGAAAAAAATCAGATTTTCCGGGTCAATCCGGGTAAACAAGTCCGTCATTGCTTTGCCAATTTCAGGCCGAACAACCGCTTGTTCCAGTACGGGCTCGGGGGCAAATACCTTGTCGTAAACCGCCTGATCATCCCCGCCGTAAAATGCCTGGGAAATAATAGTTACCAAAATGCCGGCTAAGCCGAAGTACGCACCCGTTATGGCAATCATTAGGTGAAAAGGCGTACCCCAAACACTCAGTCGGTTGTGTAAATCAATATTGCTTTTCAGGCCATCACCGCCGGCTCTGAAACGAAATGCATCTTTTACAATACGCGGATGCGCCAACAGGCCAGACACAATGAGTGCGCACAGCAATGCGCCAAAGGCACTCACTACAATCATGCCAAACGACATGGGCAAGTGCAGAAACATATGCAGGTCGCCCAGCATGCGGGTCCAGGTTACCGATTCTTTTGCCCCCAAATTCCCTTCCGCATCCACAAAGTGTGCGTTGTTGTCGTCCTCCATTACTAACCGGGGAATACCTGAGCCGGGGAACACAAAGTAGTAGTGATGCGTGTCATTGTCATACTGCTCGGTAAACTGCGTGTAGGCTTTTTCTACTTGTTCAATTGAAAACGCAGTGGTCTCTTCAACATACGGCTGCTCCCAACGTTCAAATTCAAGGTGCAGCACGGCAATGGTGCCAGACAAACAGATCAGGTACATAAACCCGCTGACTACCAACCCCAACCAGGCATGAGAAGCCAGCGAACGTTTACTCAGACTTTGCGAGACAGGGGATTTAGCCATGGGTTACTCCAAATAAATACAGTCCGGCAATCGTTGCCGAGGCAACCAGCGCAACCACATGCCAAACTTTGCGTTCAGACATCATGTACCAATACGCAAAGACGCCCCAAACCAACGGCAACAAAATAGCCCCCGTTGCCATTTGCTTGGGCTCCGAGACCGGCAGTTGATACTTCGCTGCAACCACAATCACACTGAATGCAAACAGTTGGATTAGCAGTACAAACAGTATGTGCCAGACTTGCTGTACAACGGTCTTGCCCTGCCAGCGCCATATATGTTGCGGCTTGATGATCACTGATTTTACTTTTTCAGACTTAGCATGCCGGGCAATGCCAATCCACACTGCGATGGCGGGTAAAGACAATCCAATCAGCACGCCAAACTCGACACCTAACGCTAAACACCAGGTCACGATACTAAGCAGTACTCCCGCCCAGCCCACATAAGACAAGCGCCGATTTTGTGTTGCCCAACCAAGATAAATGGCATAGCACGCCAGCACGGTGAGCGCGCTGGATATGATAATCGTTGTAGTCATAAATTCTCTATAGACCTGTGAACACAATACGGTGGTGGCGTGATGTACATCGGTAACACTGGCCAACTGGTGCCAGCTCAAAATCGGAGAGCGCGTAGTTTACTTACACCAGCCATACACACCTTGACTCACCAGACAAAAACAGGAACGATAATAATTTACATTTACCGAACATTCAACGACACTAACCGTTTAAAATCTCCCAATAATCAGGTATTTTGGCTATATTCTGATAAAGATTTGCCAGTCAATTCACTCAGTGAATACTTTCTACACAATCTTGCCTCGGCTCAAATAAGGAATGTTGGATGAACAAGCCTTCTCAGCGCTTTTTAATGGCGTATGGCGTAATGTTACTGACCTTTGCTGTTTTAGATGGAATTTGGCTCGGTTTGGTTGCAAAAAACCTGTATACGTATAGCTTATCTGGCCTGCTGAGAGACCAGTTTATAGTCTGGCCATGGGTGCTGTTTTACTTGGGGTATTGCGGCGCCATTCTGTATCTGGCAGTGATCCCTAGCCAGCGTTACCGCTTGACCGCTTTTGTTCGTGGTGCAGTACTAGGGGCCGCGGCTTACGGGGCGTACAACCTTACCTGCTATTCAATTATCGCCGACTGGCCAATGCCCATTACGCTGATTGACTGGATGTGGGGTACAACGGCAACAGCCCTGGTAAGCATATCCGGCGCCATGACATTTCGCTACACTGACTCCTGACAGATAGCGTTCGCGCGCCGCCCCTTCATCGCTAAAGTTAGCTTTTAGTAAAGAAAGATAAGCGGTGCCGGCTCACACAACCCGCACCCACTTGTTTGAATCGCTTTACAAGTTGATGATTCGCTGGTTTGAATACACCAGTGACCCTGTATCACCTGAGACATGGTAAAACTCAAACTCTACCTTGCCTGTTTCCTGTAGCAAACCGTAGTTGTCTTCCTCGTGACGCAATTCATATTTTTCTTTGTCTGCCTTGCGTTTGGCAAACTCATCTAACAGAAGCTTTTTGCTGCCATGGCGGATCTGCTTTTGGAAGATCACAATTTGACGCGCCTCTGGTTTATAGACGTAGGTCAGAAAAATAGTGCCGCTTTTCGCATTGTTCAACGAGATCTCAATGACGCCTTTCTCTTTGCCATCTTTGTACTTCGAAGAAGCCAGCTCATTCAAACCTGTCCAGTAAGAGCCCCACTGGCCATCAAACGCCCAGGAAGACGTGTCGTAAATTTCTTTTTTGATGGTGTTATCCGGGTCGTCCACACCCAGCTGATTTACAATTGACTTAGTGACGTTCTGTTGGGTTTCTGTCAATGACTCAAACCCGCCGAGGGCCATTGTATGGAAGCTGATTGCGCAGAGTAAGAGTGGGATATATTTTTTCATTGTTGGTCCATTACTACTTTTTTAAATCCAAAAATTAAGCATATCGGGCAGTCCTGCTCCGAGAAAATTGAAATTAACGTCTTCTGGATACACCTCCTTGTTAGTCAAACTGGCGCCTGTTAACACGCTGCCCTTAGTGGGCGGACCACTTAAAGCAAGGCGTCATTGTTATCGAGCCCCTTCATCATAGTCAAATAAATCAATAAATTAGTTCAAAAATCCATCAGCCCGTTCTTCACTGCACTCTGCCCACGTGGTGATCCAGCTGCCTGTTGAGCACAGGGCTTACAGTTCAAATGCCCGCCTGACCGGTAAGCGAACCGGTGGCGCATTGCCGAATGAATTCGTGATACAATAATTCGGTTTTTTATTGCACAGGATTAATTGTTCATGTCTTGGATGCGTCAGGCTTTGCTTAACGTGTTTCGCTTACCGGTAAAATGGCTGGTTAGCACAAAAAGTACCCCCGCCAATGTTGAAGCGGAGCTGGGCATAGACAAATCACGGCCAATCATTTATTTACTGCCAACGAATTCCATTACCGATCAGTTGGCGCTGCAAATGTCGGCGGAAAAATTAGGGCTGCCCAATCCAATGGGGCAAGTCACGCTTGCTGGCAAGGACTACCCCGCCAGTTTATTTTTGCGCCGCACAGATCCTTTGTTCCGCAAGCACGCCAAAGAAACGGACATCGAGCATGTGTTTGCTGAATTGTTTCATATACACCGGGAACACGACGAGATAGACGTTCAGGTAGTGCCAGTGTTTGTGTCCTGGGGCCGTGCGCCAGACAAAGGCAAACCGGGCTTTGCCGACCTGATCACGCATGTCGCTGCCCCGAGCTGGTTCAGAAAGTTCTTCATCGTACTGTTTTTGGGTCGCGACAACTTTATCAGCTACAGCAAAGCCGTGTCCTCTCGTGTTATGGCGAATCAGCATGGCAGTGACGAATCCGTCGCCCACAAACTGGTTCGCGTCGCCAGCACGCATTTCCAACGCAAGCGACAGTCGATGACCGGGCCGACCCTGCTGGACCGTCAGCAGCTGAACAACGCCATACTGGGTTCAGAAAGCGTTAAGCGAGCGATGGCTGAAGAGTGTCGCAGTAAAAACCTGTCTGCCGACCAATCAAAGTCACTGGCCAGTGGCTACGTACAGGAAATTGCCGCGGATTACCGAGAAGGCTTAATTCGTTTTGGTGACCGCCTGCTCACCCGTATCTGGAATAAGATATACAACGGGATTAACGTCGGCCACGCCAATCGTATTCGGGAGCTAGCGAATAATGGCCACGAAATCATTTACGTGCCGTGTCACCGCAGCCACATGGATTATTTGCTACTGACTTACGTGATTTATCACGAAGGGTTGGTGACACCGCACATTGCGGCAGGTATCAACCTGAACTTCTGGCCGGTTGGCGGGATTTTCCGTCGCGGCGGCGCATTCTTTTTACGACGCAGCTTTGCCGGCAACAAACTCTACACAGCCGTCTTCCGTGAATATTTGGAATTGCTGTTTAAAAAAGGCTATGCCGTGAAATACTACCCGGAAGGCGGTCGTAGCCGAACGGGTCGGTTGATCCCGCCTAAAACCGGCATGCTGGCCATGACCATTCAGGCCGCGGTAAAAGGCGTAAACCGCCCGGTTAGTCTGGTACCTGTGTATATCGGCTACGAAAACGTCATGGAAGTGAAGAGTTATCTGAATGAATTAAAAGGTAGCTCTAAGAAGAAAGAATCCAACCTGCAGGTGTTTTCAGCCATCCGTAAGCTGAAAAACTACGGCCACGGCTTTGTGAACTTTGGGGAGCCCCTGAGCCTGACTCAGTTTCTGGACTCCCAGGCCCCGGAATGGCGTAAAAGCCAGCTGGATAACCCGGACAAAAAGCCAGCCTGGTTAACCCCTACCGTAAATGGCTTGGCCTCAGAATTAATGACCCGGATCAACAGCGCTGCGGCGATTAACGGGATGACACTGACGGCGCTATGCTTACTGGCCTCAAAAACCCAGACTATGAGCAAACAAGAGCTGGAACAAGCCATGCGGGACTACCTGACGCTGTTTGCCAACGCACCGTACAGCAGCGATGCAACCTTGCCGGAAGAAGACGCTACAGCCCTGCTCGCCAATACCTTAAAACTCGACCGTTTGCAGGTCACTGAAGACAGCTATGGCACGCTAATTGGTCCCCAGCCGGGTAACGCGGTATACCTGACTTACTACCGCAACAACATTATTCATTTGTTTGCACTACCCGGCGTGATCATGACCGCTGTCTTCGCGAACCAAAAAATGGAAAGAACAGCTATTCTTCAATTAATGGCTGCGCTTTACCCATTGCTGCAGCGCGAGCTGTTTCTGCATTTCTCGCAAGACGAAGCCCTGGCTTACACTTCAACACTCATTGATGCGTTTAAACAGTCCGGTATGCTGGTGCAACGCGGCCGCTATTTAACGCCGCCCGATGCCAACAGCGATCATTTCCACTCAAGCTGGTTGTTAAGCCGCTGCATGCAGGAAACTTTCCAGCGTTATGCGGTGGTGCTCACACTACTTAAACGCGAAAAGGTCATTAGCCGGGGCGAACTGGAACGCGAGAGTAAAACCGTTGCTGAGCGGTTGTCTAAACTCTATGGCATGCACTCACCGGAATTTTACGACAAAAACGTACTGTCGAGCTTCATTAGCGCACTACGCGACAATCACTGGCTGGACAGTGGCGACGGCGGTAGCCTGAAGTATTCGGAAGAAGCATCGGCACTGCGCCGCGATATTATTGCGTTAGTGTGGCCAGAAATCGCACAGCATTTGGAGAAGGACATTTTGCACGCCGATGCCAAGGAGGCAGACAGTGACAGTTCAACGCTTTGATCAGGAAATGATCGCCGAAATGCGGGCCCAGGCAGAAGCCAGCCCGCGCCGCCGAGCACACAAGAATATTCATTCTGATTACCAACAACCTGTTCAGAGACTGTTTGTCAGTATGCTGCCAGACTCCTATGTGCGCCCGCACCGTCACAGCCAGCCAACCAAATGGGAATTCTTTCTGGTAATCGACGGCATGTTAGAGCTGCTATTTTTTGATGAGCAGGGCGAACTCACTGAACGTATAGCGTTGAGCCCGAATAGCGATTGTTTCGGCGTCGAAATTCCACCGAATACCTGGCACGCCACAGTGTGTCATGCGCCAGTGACGTTTGTAGAAGTGAAGCAAGGCCCATACGAAATCAGTGATGATAAGGATTTTGCTCAATGGGCACCGGCAGAAAACACCGACGAGGTACCTGCGTTTTTAGCTGAGCTTAAGCTATTGCGCCCGGGAGAGCGTATGTCTACTCTCGCTCAGCAAGCCTGAACGGTTACTCTACAGGTAACACTTCCCCCAGCGCATTGCGGTGAGTGCGGTTTGCCAGACGGGATTGATAATAGTCGGCCGGCACAATGGCGCCCTTTGCGCCGATTACCACACCGGCCACTTCAGCGCCCATTGCAGCCGCATCGGCACTCGTGAAACCCGCCAGCTTTGCCGCCAGATACCCACCAATAAACGCATCACCTGCCGAGGTGGTATCTACCACGGTTTGCACCGGCGTGACTGCTACACTGACGTGCTCGTTATTGCGGTAAATCTCAACATTGTCTGCGCCGCGCTTCAGTACAATTTCGCCTATATTCATTGACTGCAGAAAACCAACAATCGCGCCTTCGTCTTTGTGCAAATAGAGTGCTGCATGGTCGTCACCCCCGGGGAACGCAATGTCACAGGCAGCGTAAAACCGCGTAGTCCAGTCCCTTGCTTCCTGTCTCGATGACCACAATAACGGGCGGTAATTTGGGTCAAACACGATAGTCGCCCCACGTTCCCGATAACTCGCTAACGCCCTTAACAATTGCTCGCGTTGCGTCACATCCAGAATCGCAACCGTGATCCCCGATACATACACTACATCAAAACAGGTTTCCGGCAGTGTCACCAACGCCATCACGTTACGGGCTGCAGAATTATTGCGCCAGTAAGCAAAGCTGCGTTCACCACTGGCATCGGTAGTCACCAGATACATACCAACCGTATGCGTCTGACTCTTTGCCACATAGCGGGTATCCAGTCCTTCCAGTTGCATGACATCGAGCATTTGCTGACTCAAGGCATCGGCACCCACCGCAGTGACATAGGTCACCACACAGTCGGGCAGATTACGCTTCAAATACACCGCGGTATTAAAGGTATCACCGGCAAAGCGTTTATTCAGGGTATTCGCATCCAGTGGCGAGAGCTCTACCATGCACTCACCAATGATTAAACAACTTGGCATAACGGGTTTCCGCTTAGGCTTTCAGTCGACTTTCTTTGAGCTGATAGGTATCGCGATAAATGCCGCGAGCAGCCTCTTTCGCAAACTCAGCAACCACCGGAATTTGTGATTTAGGGAAGGTCACTGCGGGCGCAGTTACTCCCACGGACGCCACCACCACACCGCGATTGTCGCGAACCGGCACCGCAAGACAACGCACATCTTTATTGTATTCGCGCTCGTCTACTGCGTACCCAAGCGCTTCAACCCGCTTGAGCTCTTCGCGTAAATCATCAATGTCGGTAATGGTGTACTCAGTGTGTTTTTCCATTGGGTGTTCCTGCAATAACAATTCAAGATTGTCGTAATACAGGAAAGCCAGGAACACTTTACCGCCGGCGGAGCAGTGCAGTTGTGCCTGCACGCCTGGTCGCTTTGACACCATCAGGGGGTTAGGGCTGTCGACGACTTCTACAATTAAAATACTGCCATTGTTGGGTACAGCGAGGTGAGCAGTATGGCCACTTTTCAACGCCAGGCGCTGAATGTGAGGGATCGCAAGCTGGTGCATACGATCAGAATTAATAATGTGTAACCCCAGTTTCATGAGGTCGGTACCACAGTAGTAACGCTTTCCACGCTTTTCCAGCATTTGCTCGTTACACAGGGTTCGCAATAGCCTGAAAAGCGTTGTACGCGGTAAATCCAGTGCCACTTCCAGGTCATGCATTGTCATTCCGTTTTCGCTGTTGGCCAGCAAGCGGAAAATCTGACAGGCATGGTTAACACTCGGTATCAGGTAACGTTCCATAATCACTTCCAGGGTTACACAATTGTTAATATTGTATTATATTTTTAACAGTTTCACTATCGCAATTCATTCGGCGGGAAGCTATCCATGTCGCCATAGTCCAGGTTTTCCCCGGCCATTCCCCAAATAAATGCGTAGTTCGACGTGCCCACACCACAGTGGATTGACCACGGCGGAGACAGCACTGCCTGCTCGTTTTGTACAAAGATATGACGGGTCTCTTGAGGCTCACCCATAAAGTGACACACCGCCTGACCGTCATCTAAGTCAAAGTAAAAGTATACTTCATTGCGACGATCGTGCTGGTGAGCCGGCATGGTGTTCCACACACTGCCCGGATTCAGACGGGTCAGGCCCATTTGCAGCTGACAGGTTTCAACCACGGTGTTGATCATCAGCTGGTTTATATCACGCTCGTTAGAGGTTTCCTGACTGCCCAGGTGAAGGACCTTAGCGTCTTCACGACCAATCTTTTTATTGGTAAAGGCATGATGTGCCGGTGCCGAGTTCAGGTAGAACTTCGCAGGCTTAGCCGGGTCATTGGAGTAAAACGTGACTGACTTATTGCCTTTTGCCAGATACAAGGCTTCTTCAGCAGCTAACGCAAACTCTTCGCCATCGGCTACCACGGTGCCGTCGCCACCCACGTTAATGATACCCAGCTCGCGACGATCCAGGAAATGTTCAGCTTTCAATGCATCCAGTGTTTCCAGCGCCAGCGGGCTGTCTGTAGGTACGGCACTGCCTACCATAAAACGCTCATAGTGACTGTAGATCCAATACACTTTACCTGGCTGCATGAGTTTGTCGGCCAGAAAGGTATCGCGTAGTTCAGTGGTGTCATAGCCTTTTACTTCACGCTGTCCTACTGCATACCTGACTTCGTACTCAGTTTTGTTTGACATAATGTCGGTTCCTCAAATGGTTTATCGGGCCAGGAATCCGCCGTCTACGGCGAGAATATGGCCATTGATGTAATTACTTGCACTGCTTGCCAGGAATACAGCAGCCCCTTGCAAATCCGCAGTCTCTCCCCAACGTGCGGCCGGGATTCGCTTCAGAATCTCCGTGCTACGCTCAGGATCGTCCTGCAGGGCCTGGGTGTTGTCGGTTCGGATATAGCCCGGCGCAATCGCGTTGACCTGCACATTGTGCTGTCCCCACTCATTCGCCAACGCCTTGGTGAGTCCTGCTACTGCGTGTTTACTGGCTGTGTAAGCCGGTACGGTAATACCGCCGCTGTAACTCAGCATAGACGCAATATTGATGATCTTTCCTTGCTGGCGCGCGACCATGGATTTGCCAATTTGCTGGCATAAAATGAAGGTCGCATCCAGGTTTACCTGTAATACGTTTTGCCAGGCTTCCAGCGGATACTCTACGGCCGGGCTACGGTATATTGTGCCGCCGTTGTTTACCAAAATATCAATCTCACCAAAGGCCGCTTGTGCCTGTTCAGCCAGGGCAACCACTGCACTGGCGTCTGACAAATCAGCTGCCAACTCGGTTGCAGTGCCACCTGCCTGCTCAATCTTACTCACTGTTTCCTGACACCCTCCAACACGGCTGGCTGCACATACTACTTTGGCACCGGCGGCTGCCAGTCCCATCGCTAATGCTTGTCCAATACCTCGGCTGGCTCCTGTTACCAGGGCTACCTTGTCGACTAAACCAAAGTCTGGCTTACTCATTGATGCACACTCCTTTCTTTACCGTATTGTGAGTGGTGATAGTGTGGTCGCTGCTCCAAATGTGAAGCAAGAAAACCGCTATTGAACACGCCAAAACCGGCAATAATGTTCAAATGTGAAACTTAATTTGCCACGCCAACTTCTACCGCGTACACGTGTACCGGCCCATGCATATTCGAACGGAATACCACCCATTTTCCATCTGGCGTAAAGGTGACATTGGGCTCTAATCGATAATCGTGCTGCTGCATATTCACCAAGCGCTCTGCTTTTAACACCGCAGGCTTAATTAACTCCGCGGCATTGGGCGCACTAATGCCCGCAACATCGTTGATAGGTTCATCGCGAAACAGGTAAATCCACTTACCGTCTTCAGCGCGGGCGACCATTTCATGATCGCCACCGTCACCGGCAAATACGCTGCCATCTGGTGAAATATTAAAGTGCACCGACCAATAATCGCGGGGCATATGACGCCAAACGCGCTCACCGGTTTTCAGGTCGTAACTCGCCAGCCAGAACACTTCACCGCGAGGGGTTTGTAAGTCATAAAAAATACGCTCGCCGCTGGCATCAAAAAACTCGTGCCCGGCAATTTCCATATTCATGCTGCGGTGATGGACTTTTTGCTGACCCGTACCATCTGCGCGAATAGTCCAGATGCGATCAACTTTGTGCCAGGGCCCTTCATGGCAATACATGATTTGTTCCGGATCATTGGGCGAAAACTGAATATGATTCAGCCAGTCTGTGGCTTTGTGAATGGTTTTCTGCTCACCGGTTTCAATGTTAAAGGTAAACATTTCCATGGGAATACGGGCTTCCAGGCGCTCGTTGATACGCACTTCTTTTGCCTCAGCAAAGGTCAGCGGCTTACCATCAGGGCCTACGGCTTCGTAGCGGGCTTCAAAACGGCTGTCGCGTGGGCCCGCCTCCATGTTGTAGGCTTGTTCTGCAAATGCCCCAATCAGTAATGTTTCATCACTATTGATAGAGTGAATTTTGCCTTTTGGAATGGCCCCCAACTCAGTGACTTCGCCGGTATCCAGACTCACGCGCAACAACTGCGTTGGCGTCTGTAACTCATTTTTAGGGTGCACCACTTCGCCGTTTTGACGGGCAATTTGGGTCAGGTAGACACTGCGGGTTCGTTTACCTACAAACAGAATGCCTGCATCCGGGTGCTCATAAATACGCCTTACTGACAGGTCGGTTAAATCCACCACGGCCACACCGCGAGGGTTGTCTACCGAGATCACCATTTTATCGCCTTCCGCCGTATAGGCGTTCTGGTGAAAATACAGTGAACGAGAGCCCGGCTCTTCTGACAGGCGCACAATGCGATGCCCGGTATCAGGGTCAACCCAGTCTTTGGGAATAGGCGTCGTTTCGCCTTCCAGTGTGGCTTTTTCCGCGGTAACCGTGGAAGCAACAGTCGTTTCAGCCGCTGGCTGGCAACCTGCCAGTGCAACTCCTGCTACCAGCGCAGCCAACCAGGAATACTTCATACGTGCTGGCTTCATCTTAACGGCCCACCGGGTTTTTGCCCCACAGCTGGTCGTAAGACCAACCTGAGAGATCTTCAACAATGGCTTTGTGTTCAGCCGTTGGCGGTGTTTCCTGACCACACTTAAAGCGTTCAATCTCGGTCATCAGTACTTCATGAGTTTCTTTGTTCAGCTTAAACTTGGTCGACACGTAGAATCCGAATAGCAGCACTACCAACGGACCTGCTACCAACATGACCATAATGGTGGTGATAGCCTGCGGGTCCTGTACATCTGCCCCTGAAACAAAGCCTCCGGCCTCCAGAATGATACCCACAGACATAACCGCAACCGCTTGTGTGGCCTTACGAATAAAGGTCATTACACCGGCGAAGCTACCTTCACGACGACGCGCCGTTACGATTTGGTCAACATCCGCCATGTAGTTGTAGGTATTCCAGGGAATATAGTTAAGTGCACCACGGCCCAGTCCGGCCACAATGACACCTACAGCCAGCCACAGTGCGCTGAAGCTTTCTGTGGTCAGGTACAAGGTGAGTAGCGCGATAATACCGGCGATATAAAGCAAAATGGCAATGCGATACATAGATGCCGGACCAAAGCGCATTACCAGAGGAATAGCCGCAGCAACAGCGACTAGCTGGGCGATATAGGTGATCGCCATCATCTCAGACGCAATCACAACCGAACCACCTATGGCGAAGACAACAAAGTAAGTGAAGACAGCGTTAAACACGTCCTGGCTGATATAGCCTCCCAGATACATGCCTAAATGCAGTCGGAAAGCGCGAATACGCAGCGTAGAGGACAGATTTTTAAACAGGGTTTTCAGTGTGCCTGCCACTGACCAGTTGTCGTCGCGTTTGACCTCTTCTTCACTGAGTTCGCTAATATCGCGTTCCCAGGTGAAGAACCACACGGTGAAGACCACCAGCATAAACACAGCAGAGAATATAGAACCCATGATCAGGAAAGTTTCAGCAGACTCTTTACCGCCCACTACCGTGACAATCCAGCTTGGCAGGATACCGGCGAAAATCGCAGAGATTTGACCGGTAAGAATACGCGCACCCGCCAGTTTGGCTTTTTGCTTGTAGTCATCGGTCATTTCAGCCGCAAGGGTTTCGTAAGGGATAATTACCGACGCATACACCAGTTCAAAGAACACGTAAGTGACCAGGTAATACCAATATTCCTGCCCACTTACCCACATCAGGGCAAAGCTGGGCAACAGGGGAATGGAGCCAATCAAAAAGACCCGGCGACGTCCGAATTTACGACCGATTTTAGTGCTGCCCAGACCATCTGAGATATGGCCAATCAACGGGCTGGCAACGGCATCTAAAATTCGAGCAATGGCAAAGATCGACGCAGCCTGTACAGCTGACAAGCCACAAAACGTGGTGTAGAAGAATAAAATCCACCCACTGATTACCGCCATTGAGCCGGCGCCCAAAATATCATTCAGGCCATAGGCTACGTAGTTTACCGGTTTAAGCTGACGTCGGGTCATGACTGCTCCTCCCTGATCGGTCTTTAAATGTAGGCGTTCATAAATTCAACCAGGGCGAGGATCGCCATGGACTGGCCATACGGCATGGAAGTCAGCGGAATATCGCGGTAACCCTGCAGATCATCAAATACCGGAGTACCAAATGACACCTGCTGTAATTCACCGGTTTCGTCGATGTTTTCCAATACCGCTTTAATGGCTTTGATGGCACATGGGGCGTATTCGTCGCTGATGTAGCCCTTGCGAACCGCTTTCAAAATGCCGTAGGCAAAACCGGCTGCCGCTGACGCCTCCAGATACGAGTCCGGGTCGTCCAGCAATGTGTGCCAAAGGCCGCCCTCGTGCTGCGTTTCCACCAACGCTTTAACCTGGGCTTCCAGTGTTTCAATCAGGAACATACGCAGACCATCTGTCTCTGGCAGATCCAGCAATTCAATAAATTCAGGGATAGCGATAGTGACCCAGCAGTTACCTCGCGCCCACAAAGCGTCGGCGAAGTTATGGCGGCCATCGAAGGTCCAGCCATGGAACCACAGGCCCGTTTTGCGATCGGCCAGGTATTTGATGTGCAGCATGAACTGGCGTTTAGCTTCTTCAACATAGTGAGGGCGGTCTAACAACAAGCCAATTTTAGCCAGAGGCAGCACGCTCATCATTAGCGTGTCATCCCACATTTGCTGATAATTTTCAGAGTTGAACACGATATGTTGAATACCGTTTTCTTCGGTACGCGGAATACCGTCCATGATCCACTCCGCCCACACGTCAAGGTACGGCAAATAGCTGCGGTTACCGCTGCGTTCCTGCATGTAAGCCAGGGTTAAAAACGGCGACATGGTGTTCACATTTTTGGTTGGAGTACCTTCTGCGAAACGGTTCTTGAACCATTCTTCAATGATCTCGCGGGCCTTGTCGTCACCGGTGATATCCCAGTACTTCAAAAGGCCGTATAAACCAACGCCATGGGTCCATTCCCAGTCGTTCCAGCCTTTGGTATCGATAACCCGACCGTCTTCCAGTTTTAACAGAAACTCGCCGGTTTCATCGGTAATATTTACCAGGTTGTCGATGAGTTTATCTATGCTTTGACGAACCGTTGCGTAGGCAATATCGTGGGCTGTTGCTGGCATGTTGAATCCTTTACCTTACAAAGTGTTAATGCGTATCAGGGTCAGTGTCGGAAGAAGAGAGAACAAGCGACACGTCACCTAAAAGTTTCAAATAGGGTGAATCTGTTTCAATAAGTTAACTCTACACGAATTCACATATTGTTAACGTCGTTTAACGTTTTTGTTTCATATGCGAAATTCTTTTTCTTGATTGAACTTTTCGATAAACGTAGTGACTGCGTAAGCCCTGCAAAACGCAGGTAAGCCACAGGCTAACTGTTCATATAGAACAGCGCCTGCAGCGGGCACAACGCTAGTCCAGTGCATCGCCAACCAGGGCTAAGTTCTGAATGGCAGCCAGCCCCCATTGTGATGCATCATTGGTAGAAATCCACGGCGCCTCATCGATGGGATTGAGCACATCCGGCCCTGCTACGTGAGCTGTTTGCAAGCGGCTGGAAATACCCGTTTTTCCTGCAAACTCCTGCTTGGCGTCAAACTCTTTCCAGGCGCGCTTCGCGAGTTGCTTATCACCAGAATGGTACGCGGTGTAAGCCGTCAAGCGGGAATGCGCCGCTTTAAGGTTAGGTCGCTTGGACATGCCCAACTCTGCTTCCTGAGTTTGCGCATCGGCGTTGTACAAACGGCCATACTCCATCCAGGCTTGTTTGTAAGCAGGCATATCAATGAGCTGATTGAGTTCAGTGTTTATTTCCATGAGTCCGAAAACCGAGCTCAAGTGCGATATAGACGGTTTATCCAGGTCGTAGGACAGCAGTTTTTGCGCATCGACATCATAGCCAAAAGCCCCGGCAAAGAAGCCTAGCGGGTGTTCACCGATTTCCTTCATAGCGGCCACCAGACGATCGCGATACTGCGTATCACCGGTGCGCTCCCAGGCTGTCAGCCAGTTTGCTGCCGTTGATCCCCAGTCGGTACCCACACCAATCTTGGCCATACCCGGCATAGGATTTTCCCGGGCTACCTTACGGGTAGGATTTAATACGCCCAGCGCCTTGTCTGCATTAATGACTTCATTTAACACATCCCCGGTGCGGTCATCACCGGTAATGTAGTAGTGGAAGCGGCGGTATGCTGCGGTACTAATACGCAACTGTTTGGCGCTGCAGCCCCAATGCTGTACGTTGTGGCGTGTCCCTAAGCCTTTGAATTCACCCGCGTGATAAATATCCACGTCACGGTTGTGACGGGTCATATTTTCTGCTAGGTGGAAGGTAGTTGGGTCGCCGGTTCGCAAGAACGAATACCACAGCCATAAATCAGGCGATAGCTCAGAGTTATCCCAGGCGTAACCCCCTATGTCATAGCGCCACACGTGACGATCAGTATCGTAGGTGTGCATCACATCGCCGAAATTCCAGAACCCGTACCAATGACGTTGGTCGACCTGTGAGCAGTAATACTTCACCTGAAAATCCAAGCGGTCTTCAATGGCTGCTTTCGCTGGTGACGAGCGGTCGGGCAGGGTCCAAAGACCGCCAAACACACCGGCATTCAGGTAATCTTGCGGCGCTGCAACCACCTGAGGCGCCTGGCTGATATACCTTGCCATGGCGACGGTTTGCTCGCGAGAAGGCGTACTGTCCATGATGCCAAGCGTGAAGTCAGTTGTGCGCGCTACCCCATAAGCCGAACCAAAACCCGGCTCATAGTCTTCATAAATAATGTTCAGGGCATCAAGCTGTTTGTCGTAAGTATCCTGGCCCATGCCATCGTGGTAGAAACGCACATCCATTGCAGGGGCTTCCGGCGACCAGAACCACAGGGTCGCTTCAGCCAGGTCGGAGCCCGCGTTACGCACATCCACCTGTACCGGGTGAAGCTGCCAGAAATCTCGCATACCAAATAATACGCCACCAGAGGTACCGCCAATATAAGTTGTGCCGTTGGCACGTTGCCCCTGATCGGAGTCAATCCAGGCATGACCGGGTTTAGTGCGTTTACGAATGGCAAAACCATTGGCCGACAGTTGCGAGAGCGTAAAGTCGTTCCACACCGGAATGTAGTGCATTCGACTGCTAACCCGTTCATCCCATTCGCTGAGCGGCGGGGTAGCTACACCCGCAATTTGCGCATCGCGTACTGATTGCCCCGGGTCACGACGCAGACCAGTGATGCCTTTTACACCTTCGCCCCACAAGCCATCATTCTGACCCACAAAACGAATGTGGCGGTTATACAATTCATCGCGCTGTACCACGTTAAAACGCAGGCCCAGGCCGCGAATAAAGTCTTTGTGATCATCGCCATCATAAATAAATGTGTGGCTGATTTTTACGGTTTCCGCACCGGCATACGCATAAATTCGCAACGTAAACGGCAACCAGCTTCGGCCTGACTCGGTAGTTTGCTTACCTTCGATTTTAATGACTGAGCGCACTGGCCCTTGCTGTTCAATCGTGACGGCATCAACAGAAGACGTAAACGCCGTAACACTGGCTGGTGATTCCGGTGTATTTTCCGGTGCGTCCTGTACCAGGCCAACCAGTCGGGCAGACCGGCCTATGACGTTGCCATTGCGGTGCATCTCGCTAATGATGTCCTGGCCGGATTTGGCGATTTGCAGGCTAATCACACCGGTATTCACCACGACGTTGCCAGCCTGCTCTACAACACTCACTGCGGCTTTGGGGCTAGCCGGCTTGCCTTTAATAATTTTGAACTGTTCCCCTGGCTGACTGCCAGCGGGTATAGCGTGGGCCGTCCACTTAATACTGCCATCCGGCCAATATGCCGTCGGCCAGCTCTGCAGCGGAATGGGAGTCCCCTGTTCGCTAATTAGCGTTAAAGGTTCGCCCTTTTTCAATTCACCTTCTGCCCAGGGATGACCCCAGGTGGCACCGCCTTGATAATCCGGCGCGTTGCCGTCTACCCAGCTCAGTGTGCCAGGTATACGCTTAACTGTTGGCAGTGGCATGTCATTTACAGAGGTTACCGCACACCCTGTGGCCGATAACGCCAACGGCAAAGACGCAGCAATACCGCTTTGCTTCAAAAAGGCACGTCTATCCATATTTGTTCTCCAACTGCTTGTTCTTGGTTATCGACTTAAATCGTCATTCTGTGATTGACACTATGAATGAAGTTGAGCGACTTTTTAAATATTTGTTAATTTATGATTAATTTGTACCATAAAAGAATCAAACAACGGTATTTTGCGATGAATAAATTGGTTTGATTGATTCAGATATGAAACTGGCTCACAGTGCCCAAAAACAACAACGGGATATTCCAAATGCGACAACCTATTAGCCGTCTATTTTCTGCATTTTTATTAATCGGTAGCCTGGCTGGTTGTCAGTCTGCGTCGACCAATGCAATGGCCAGCGCTGAGAACAATCCGCACAAAGGCAGGTTGATATATCACAACCCAATGAATGCACCTGAGGCCGTTGCCGACTGGATAATGGAAGGGCCGGGTGAAGTTACATTTAGTGATGGCTGGATGCGTATGTATTCGCCTGATCAGGCCATGCATCACGTTTTTTGGGCGCCAGTGCAACTACCAGACAGCTTTGTTGCCGAGTGGCAGGCACAGTCACTCAATGACGAAGCCGGGCTGGTGATTGTGTTCTTTGCGGCAAAAGGAGAGAACGGGGAAAACATCTTCGACCCGGCTTTGCCTGCCAGAGACGGGACGTTTACCCAGTACACCGAGGGCGCTATACGCAGCTACCACATTTCCTATTACGCCAATGCGGCGCACAACCCGGATAGGGGACATGCTAACCTGCGTAAAAACAATACGTTTAGCCTGCTACAGCAGGGGCAGGTAGGGATCCCAACCGACTCAACGAAAGTACATCAGATTCGTTTGATTAAGCGTCGGGCCCATATTCAGCTGTACGTTGATGACCGCCTGGTAATCGATTACACAGACAATCAACCGGTTGTTGACGGGGTTGATACCGGCCCCGCCTTAACCAACGGCTGGCTTGGATTCAGGCAAATGAAATGGACTGACTTTCAGTATCGGTCACTCCGCATCTGGACGCTTACAGACGCTTAAGCAGCGCCTCGTAAGCGGCGTTGTCCTGCTGCTTTAATCGCATCAGGTCAACTTCAATTTTCTCGGCCAGGGTGTGCTGCTTGATGGCATTGATGTCGTCAGCCATTTTACGCAAAGATGCAATCGCGTCGCCCGGCTCACCGTCGGCCAGTTCCAGTACCGCCTGTGTGATCTTACCCAGTTGCTTGCCATAGCTGGCCACCTGGGTAACCACGGCTTTCTCAATTGCAGAGTCGCCAGCCAGGTTAATTTCGTATTGCGGGGAAAACCAGGTCGTTGTTGGAGAGATGTCTTTTACATCGCCACTGAGTGGCCAGTGCCAGATAAACGGATTAAACGAAAAAGGGTTAGTCAGACTTTTCATGCGCCACACTCCATATGGGTTATACCCGGATTGTAGCGCATACTGTTTATTATTTATACAAGGGTTATTCGAGATGAAAAACCTTTGTGAGTGGTGTTACCACCGGGCTGTTATCCGGGTTGTGCGCCATAATGTCGCCCATATAAGCCCACCATTTTTGCATTACCGCTGTAGCGGGCAGCGCATCCATAGTGTGATCATCTTTGCGCCACAGTACGGCGAAGAGCTGTAATGTGTCTGGATGCAGGAAAATAGAATAGTCTTCGATACCCGCTTTTTTTAGCTCATCGACCAGCTCTGGCCAAATTTCATCATGGCGTTTTTCGTACTCGGCTTCACAACCGGGATTTAACTGCATTACAAACGCGATTTTTTCCATTGTCAGACTCCTGTTACCTGAATGACATGCTGTGTATAACCGTCCAAACTCAATGTTCCGCCAAGTGACTTGCCCGTGAACACATCAATGGCCTCCTTTGGTAGCGATACGCTGCGTTTGTCTGCCAGCATATTCAGAACGATCCAGATCTTTTGCCCCCGATTATTAGTGCGCGGCACAATCACTACGCCTGACGGCGTATCTGCAAGGCGCGAAATACCAGCCTCGCCGGCATAATGATGAATCAGGGTATTGAGCATGTCGTCTTTGTTGTCGCCGTGTGGCATTGCGCCGAGCAATACCAGCTTACCCTTGCCAATTCTGCGCTCGGTGACAAAAGCCAGCCCTTTGCCGCGACCTGCGTTAAGGGTTCCGACTACTTGTGTACCTTCGTGGGCAGTCATAGCGGCACACCAGCCACTTAGTTCACTGCTTACACCTAACAATTCGCCAGTTGCGCCGGTGCCCGTGAGCGGCATGACATACTGTGTGGTTACACCGGCCAGTTTTTCCAGTAAGCCCAATCCAGCATCGGTAGGCACCGTATGTTCTTTGCCCCGCGTACCGGTAACCGGTCCGGCTATCCATACACCGCCTTGCTCGATAAAGTCCTTTGCCCTTAGCAGAAAGCTATCGCTAACATAGGGCATAGCAGGGGTTATCAATAACTTCAGGCCGTCCAGCTCAGCGTTTTCAAAGCGCACCTCGCGATGATAGCCCAAATCCAGCACCTGTTTGTGCCACATTTCAATCACACCTCGATAGCGTGACGGAAAACCACTGCGCTTATCCAATCCTTCAGTTTCAATCATGGCCCTGGCGTGATCTGAATAGGTAATGGCAATTGGCGGTGTATCGAGGGTTGTGTCCAGTAAAATAGGCTCAAGGCGATCTTTGGCAGCGGCGACTTTTTTCACTTCACCGTAACCAATAGAAGGCGCATTCCAGGCACTTTTTACTGCACTGTGGGGCAGCTCAGCACCGGTGCGCTGTTGTCGCCACAACCAATAACAGAAGCCTTCACCGCCCAACGCGTAGATCAGGCTTGCTTCCGCTGCCAGGAAGCCTTCCGGGTGCATGGGTTGATGGTTGCCCAGCCAACCGTTGTGGGCGACACTGGTTTCCATTAGCCAAAAGGGTTTACCCGGAATAGCCGCGCGGTATAAGTCTGAACGAAAGGCCAGAGCAGACCACTGTGCCGCCGTCGGATAAGCATCATAAGACGCAAAGTCCTGAGCCAACATAGAGCGCTCATGATGGATATTAAACGCCGGGTTATCGTTGTGCGTAATCGGTAAGTCAGAATACTTACGAATAGATTCACGCTGGGCCACCATAAAGTCAGCCACGCTTTCCCGGCAGAACATTTTATACGCGGTGATAAGCGATGCGTTGTGCAAAAACGGTGTAGTGACTGACGCAGGGACTTGTTCAAACGCCGTGTAGTACTGACTCCAGATATGCGTGCCCCAGGCTTTATTCAACGCGTCGATATGCTTAAACCGCTTCTTCAACCACTTATGCCAGTTAGCAATGGCTGCATCGCTGTAGTCTTCACTAACATGCGCTTTCATTTCGTTATCGAGCTGCCAGGCAATCACCGACGGATGACGCCCTAATTCACGCGACATTCGTTCAATAATGGTAAAACAGGCTTTGCGCACGACCGGATGTTCATAGCTGGCATGCTGACGCGCGCCATGACTCATGATTTCCCCTTTGTCGTTCTTATGACATCGTTCCGGATGCCCGTGAGTTAGCCAGACAGGCGGGGTAGCGGTTGGGGTGCACAACACAACCTGAATACCCGCGGCATGCATTTTGTCCATGACGTTTTTGAACACCGAGAAATCAAAATTGCCTTGTGTAGGCTCCATAGTGGACCAGGCAAATTCGGCCATGCGCACCACATTAATGCCCAGTGACTGCATTTCTGCAATGTCGGCGTCAATATCGGCGTCAGGCCAGAGTTCAGGATAATAGGCGACACCGTGAATCAGTTTGTTCTGACGATAATAAGGCGCAGGCTCAGCGGCATTTACTGGCCCGGCAAGACTGCCAAGATGCAGGCTGACTGCTCCCAGCGCAGCACTTTTACCTGCTAAAGAAAATAGCCCTCGTCGGGAAATTGATGACATGAAGATATCCTTTCAAAAACAAAAGGGGTGCCGACATCGCACCCCTGCTTACTAACTTGTCGTTGCCGACAAATCGTTGGTATCGGATTTACTTGTTAGAACTGGTAAATCACACCCACTGAGTACTCACGACCAGACCATTGCAGGTCAGACAGACGGCGCGGGCCAGCGGTGTAAGCTTTCACTTCACCTGTCAGGTTGCGACCATCCACATAGGCACGGAAGTTTTCGTTGAAGTTATAGATAAACTTGGCATCCAAATAACCTGAGTCTTCTACAAATACCGGGTTACCCGAATTATCCGCTGCGCGAACCAGATACTCGTCGCGGTAGTTGTAAGCCATACGGAAACTCCAGTCGTCAGTTTCGTAGAACGCAGTCAGGTTATAACTGTTTTCAGACTGCGACGGGAACGGCAACTCTTCGCCAGTTAACGCGTTGAATAGGCCAACATCATCTGCACTCATGCGGGTATAGTTGATTGCACCACCCAGACCATTGAACGGTTCAGGCAACCAGGTGAAGATGGTTGACGCTTGCAGCTCAATCCCTTTAGTGGTGACCCCTGAACCATTGATTTTCTGACGAACGTCGAAGTTGCGACCGTCGTTAAAGAAATCAATGTCAAAGCGGGTTTCCGCGTTAATTACCCAACTGGTGATGTCTTTTATGAAGTACGCGCCAGAGATAATGGAGTTCTCATCCGGGTACCAGTTCAGCGCTACGTCGAACTGATTTGCACGGTATGGCTGCAGTGCAGGGTTGCCCGCTGTACAGTAATCGCGTAAATCGTCCAGCTCGTTACGCGAAGTACGGTAAATAGTACAGCTCGCATTCACGTTCAGGTCGGTGATTTTAGGACGCGACATTACCTTGGCAGTACCCATGTATAGTACTAATTCATCCTCAATAATGCCTAAGTTCAGGTTCAAACTTGGCAGGAAGTCATTGTAGTCTTCCTCAACGGTTTTACGGCCGTTGAACGTATCAGGGTGATCGGTATCTTCCACGCCTGGCAATGGCTCGCCAGTTACTTCATCAACCAAGACGTTGCCGTCTTCATCTACCTGGTCAACAATAATACGTTCAAAAACATCACCGTTCGCTGCCGTTTGCGTTTCGATATAACGGGCACCTATGTTACCCCATAAACGCATGCCAGCCAGTTCAGTCTCAAAGTTTGCCTGCAGATAAACCGCTTGTGTGTCTACCTGAACATCGTAGTTACCAGAGCGAACATCCAAATCTTCACGGGTAGTAAAGTCGTTTGCTACCGCCTGAATATCTTCAATGAACGGATAGGTATTGATTGCCTGATACGTACCAATGGTATTTACACCCAGGCTATAGCCGTCGAACAATTGAGGAGACTGGAAGGTATTACCTGTGATAAGGGCAATTTGGTCATCCATGGTCCATTCCATGCTCTCACCCGTTTCCGGGTTAGTATAAGTACGGCCTACATCACGAATGATGTTGTACTGATAATTTGCGTTTTCATAGCCTTGTGAGCGAACCTGCACACCAGCTCTTATCATGGTTACAAAATCTGAATCCGGAATGTAGCTGAAATCGAGTTTAGCCATGGTTTCTTCGGATTCGTCATGTGACGGTGCATACTTATAGCGAGCACGTGAGCGATAACTGGCCGGATCATTAACGTCGAATTTGTCAGACGTATCAGTCGGGTCATCTGGGTTATAGAAATAACCGGTGTTGAAATCCCACTCCGGCAAACCTTTCGCATTTAGATCAACTTGAACACCTGCTATACCGCTTGCTGTTACGTGTGTATCTTTTGAATCAATATCCTGCTCTGAACTCGAGTGCGCAACCAGGCCTTCAAGACGCCATGCATCACCATCGTATTCAAAACCTGTTTCGTACATTTGTGTCGTCTGGTCCCAGCCAAACTGCAAAGTACGGTTGGTAACGCCTGCAGCGCGTGTCTCAAAATAAGTGACATTATGTTGATCATCTACAATTACTGAATCAGGATCGACCCGAGCAGCAGATTGAGATTCGAGGTGCAAGTTTAAGTCTCTGGCTTCCTTATCACGCGTGTTGTAAGTGTAACCAGCATGAACCTGTAGGTTGTCGGTGAATCGATACTGAACAACAACATTGCTACTCAGGCGGTCCTCTTCACGACCCCAGATACCATATCGAGGTAACCGAGGAGAAAAGTCATACCACTGTCTTTCACATGCTGTTTGATCAGATGAGTTAACGCAATCTGCCTGATCGGTAATATCTGCAAAAGCGGCGTCGTTATAAGTCTTCTCTGGTGAATTATCGTAGTCTGCAAATCTCGCCCATTCCGTGTTTCTCAACGCATGGATCATTGTGTTTTTAGTCGACTTTGTGACGTTTACCAGTACACCCAGATCATCGTTGAATTTATACACGCCAGTAACGTTAAATTTGTTGCTTGGATCATCAATCAAATCGTTAAACTGACCTTCAGCAGAAGCTGACAGGAAGTTTTCTTTGAATTCGTTTGGCTTACGGGTGTTTACCTGAACCGTACCACCGATACCCCCTTCTGTAAGGCGGGCTTCTGAACCTTTGATTACGTCCAGTGATTTAATTAGCTCAGCGGCCATGTCACGGAAGTCTACCGCACGACTACCACCAAAACCTTGTGCCGTAACGTTGTTAACTTCTACGCGAAGCAGGCCTGGCTCTACACCACGAATACTGATTTGCTGACCTTCACCAAAATCACGGTCCAGCTGAACACCAGGGATACGCTGCAAGGCTTCACCGACGTTTTTGTCTGGGAACATACCAATGTCTTCTGCTACCAGCGAGTCAGTGATAGTACCGGCCATTTTTTTACGATCCAGAGCGCTACGCTGACTGAATCGAATACCTTTAACCTCGATAACTTCTGTCGTTTCTTCTGCATTCTCTTGCTGCTCCGCGGCTTGGGCGGCAGGCTTGGTAGCCGTTGACGCTTCCTGAGCCCAAACAGGCGCGCTTGCAAAACAAGCGCCGGTAAGCAGGATAGTAGAAATGCTATTCGCGATAAGCTTACGCGTTGCAGGTAATGAACCTTGCGTGTGTGTGATGTTGCGTTCCGTGACGTTTTTCATTGTGACCTCGTTCTCTATTCAAAGACTGGTTTGCACCAACCCGAGTAAACATATTTTTAATCTTTTGTTTACATCTGTTTTGCATGCTAGTGACTGGGGGTGTATTCCGTCAACACGAAAACCATCAAATTCAGTCACGATTCAGCACCTATAATCAAAAAATTTCATATTTGAATTTATCGCTTCGATAAAACCGTAAATTCATCGTAAAATTTGTTGATCTCGTCCTTGTTTTTGTTCTATTTCGCTTTCCTGTATTCCCATAAAATTACTATGGCTATATTGCTATACCCCTTATAAAACGGGGATTTTTAACTTCATCCATTGCCACATTTCAGGTGAAGTACGCACAAACCTTTCTCCAATGGCTTGTGCGCATGATTAGTCAGTTTGGGTCTCTGCCTCTGCGATAAAGTGCAGAATTTGCCCCACATTTTGCTGATTAGTACTCTCTAAAATCACATGCACATGAGGCTTTTTTTGCTTCAACAGACTGAATAAATGCACGTGATCCATCTCGCCGGTACCAGACGGAAGATCGCCGGCTTTTTGGCCGTCTTCTTTAACAAAGTCCTTACAATGAATGGCAACAATACGGTCTCCAAACGCGTCGAAGGCATCGTCCATTAAACGCTGTTGTTCATCGCATTCCGTAAGTGGAAAGAAATTCACCGGGTCATAAATGACTTTGACGTTCGGTGAGTCAACCGCATCCAGCAAGGCGGTCATGCGCTCATAGGTGTTAATGGTGTGGTGGTGCGCTACGCCTTCGATGCCGACAAAGACGCCATGACGCTCAGCAACGCTTGCCAGACGCTTTACGCTAACGACCAATTCGTCGAATGCGGCCTGGGTGTGATTGTCAGGATGATAGGTGCAATCAGCATTGCGCGAACCGGTTTCGGTGCCAACGATGGCGCAACCAAAGTCCCGCGCAAACTGGAGATGTTCTTCAAAACGTTGAAGAGACAACTCGCGCTCTACCGGGTCAGGATGAATAGGGTTGATATAGCACCCCAGTACGGCAATATTAATGTCCTGCTCGGCGAACACATCACGAACATAGTTGCCGAACCCCGGACTGATTTGACCGGGCTGCTCTAAAATGAACGGAAATGATTTTGGCAGTGCCAACTGCACACAGTTAACCGGGAATTGGCCAATGCGCTCAGCAATCTCTTTCACGCTGCCTTGGCCGTAGTCATGGGCGCGCACCCCAATATTGATCTGACTCATTTTGCCTCCACCGATACAGCCTCTACTACATCAAGGCCAAGCATGGGCGCCAGTTGACGCGCAACAATGCCAGCCGTGTCTATCGCCCCGGCTTTGCTGGTATGTGTGCGTGCATCGCCAAACATTTCATCCACTGCTTCCGGACCGAGTTCGTCATAGCGCGCTGCAACCAGCGCATGTAAATCAATGAATGGAGTCTGACTTTGTCGGGCTACCTGCGCAGCCCATTGGGGATAGCTGTTTTCAGCCCTTGCAATGCGCTTGCTATCGTCCACCCAAACCTTGCGGGGAACCGGAGAGCAAATAACCGGGATAACGCCTCTGGCTCGGGCTTCTCCAACCATTTTGCGTAGGTAAGCACCGTAGGAATACACGGTTTCGCGTTGGCCCGTCAGCATGTTGTCGATGGTTTGCTGCTCGTGACCAATGCCTTTAATTGTGCCGCGGGCGCGACTATCGTCATTTAAAGCCCCTGCGTCGTTGTGACCAAACTGAATTAACACGATGTCGCCGGGATTCATCATATTCAGGGCCCGTTGCCAATGCCCCTGGGTAATGAAGGTGCGGCTGGACAACCCACCGACCGCGCGATTTACAAAATTAACAGGCGGATGACCCAGCCAGTCGGCAACAAAATCGCCCCAGCCCCATTGGCCATCGCGACCATCACCCCAGCCGTTGCGCACGGTGGAATCCCCGACCATAAATACGCTGCGGCGACGGGCATCAGGTACTACAGGCAAGCGTACAAACGTCCAGTCATAGGCATTAACCGCCCTGCCTTTGTCTGAATACAAGTCGTCTGCCAGGGTAGGGCGCATGCCTTTGAGTGCGGCCACGACCAAACGGGCGTGCAAGTCAGCACCCTCATTGTGATAGTGAGTATGATCTTTGGGATACAATGCCGCGGCTGCCGTTTTACCGAGTAACTCCAGTTCGTCTGCAGCTGCATTGGTTAAATCGATAAAGGGTGTACCCAGTTCCCAGGCCAATTGATATGTCCAATACCCGTACTGGCCCGAGCCACGCTCAATTCTGTGACCCTGCCACAGGTTTCGCACTGTCAGAGACGCTAACACGGGTGTCGCTTGTTTCGCCTGTACTTCAGCCACCATTTGACGAATGTAATGACCAAAAGAGAATACACGTTCCTGCTTACCTGTTAGCTGATTAACGATATCAACGAAGTCGTCACCAATACCAGGCAGCGTGCCTCGCGCACGGCGGTTGTCGTTTACCGGACTGCCATCGTTATGGCCAAATTGAATAATTACCACATCTCCTGCGCGCACGTCGTCAATCAACGCCTGCCACAAGCCTTCCGCCATGAACGTACGCGTACTTCGTCCGCCACGAGCGCGGTTATCCACCGTTACCGTTTTGCTATCAAAGTAAGCTTTAAAGGGTTCACCCCAACCCTGATGATCGGCGTTGCTATAGCTTGCGGCTGTGGAGTCTCCCGCGATGAAAATAGTGGCAGGCTTCAGTTCTGCGTGTTCTTTTGCCACGCTTACGCCACTGATGAATAACAAAGGCAGAAACAGCGCCTTAATTAACATTGACTTCATAATGATTGTTGTCCTTTTTCCTGCCGCTCTAGCGCAACGCCTGCGCAAGCGGTAAGTCCTGTTGCTTAATTGCATCAATGATTAGATCAGCAAACACCCGCGCACCTGCTTCGTTGGTATGCGTGCGGTCTTTGGAAACGAAATAGGCCTGCGCCTTCGCCTGACCCAGTGGCGCTGCCCAGCGGTTGGACAGGGTAAGCAAATCGATGTAGGGCACATTTTCACGCTTCGCTATACCAGCCAGCGCGGCGGGAATATCCAGTTGAGGCCACTGATGCTGTTTTTCCAGGGCAATCCCATGATTGCGGATCATTGGCGAAATCAGTATCGGCTGCGCATCCCTTGAACGAATGAAGTGTATAAGGTCTTCAAGGCGCTGCTCATACACGTTTTGGGGTGTTTTCTTGTCGTTGTGACCCAGCTGTATCAGTACCACATCGTTGCGGGTTAGCTGATTAGCAATTGGCTTGAGTAACTCGCCATCAAGGGTATTGAACGCTTCAGTGCCTTCACCAGAATCGGCATAATTAACAATCGATACCGTGTCGTTGAAATACGCTGGCAGTACTTGTCCCCAACCGCTAAAGCGATTCATGGCAGGCTTGTCCCACTGAGGGTTTTGGTCACACACCGTAGAATCACCAATTACAAACACCTGCTGAATGGGGGTGACCGGAGTAACCTCAATGTTTTCGATGCCATCCAGTCCATTGGGTAGCCACAACGTGGCACCCGGCAAGCCTTCGTAGGTGTCATGCTGGATAGGCTGACCGTCAGGCTGGCGCGTGTTGACTGTAAAGCTAAGTACCTGTGACCCACGGTTCACTGCTGCACCGCTAAGTTCACTATCGAACATTAGACGACGTGATTCCGCGTACACCGATAAATCGTTCACGTTGCTGTGGGTAATTTTAAATGCGTAGTGGAGTGGCGCATTGTCAGTCCCCAATTCCGGAAAATGGCATGCCAGAGGCGTATCACCCGACGCCGGCAAACACATAGCCTGCAACTCAGCGGCATTGTAATTCATTGTTAGCTCAGAAGGCGCTTTGGTTCCCGTGCTGCATGCCGTAAGACTGCTGACAATTGCGACCAAAGAAGCTGAAAATTGAAGCGGTTTTCGCCACATCATGTAAAACCCTAATTAACAAGATGTAAAAACCTTAACACCCGGGCGAAAACCCTCAAATACCGTCACGGCGTTAAGCTCCACATATCAAAAAAATGTCCCGTATTTGAAACAAACTGAAAGCGCACCTGTGGGGTTACAGGTTGTTCACCAAACGTCGGGGTACCGCCAGCACGGATCCGTGACGGGTACCCGTTGGCAAGTTGAGTTGAGGTGTCAGGTTCTCCCACTCTGAAAAATCCTGAGTTCGCATGACACCAAAGCTATGATCAATGTATTGGTCGAAGTACACGTAAAACCAGCCCTGCCAGAACACAATGGCAGGCCCTTCCACCCATACGCCGTCCGGGGTAAAAGGCGCAGAGCGGGGTTGCCATGGACGTTCTATGCCATCGGCTCGGGTCACAAACAGATTCTTCGCTGGCGGGTACCGGGTTTCTTCTTTCGCGACCATGACGTACTCATCGTTGGCTCGCACAATTGCCGCATCAATCACATTAAAACCGGGTTCATAAAACAGCTGGGTAGGGGTATAGGTTTTGAAGTCTTTGGTGCTGGTTGCGTAAATGCGATGATCCCAACCTTTGTCTGCCTGTTTTTCTGTATCGGGATATTGACCAGGCAGCGTTGAAGCCCAGTAGATCCAATAACGTTGGGTTGGCTCGTCGTAGAATATTTCAGGTGCCCAGGCGTTCTTTGCCGACGGGAAATCCGCCATAACAGGCAAGAATTGTTGCTCACTCCAGTTTTTCAAATCAGCAGAATGCGCAATACCAATGCCTGGGTCTTCCCACCCTGAGGTCCATACCATATGGTACTGTTCATCCGGGCCTTGAATAATGACAGGATCGCGCATCAGTTTCGTGCCAACCGTGGGCGTCAGGACGCTTTCGTCCTGATTGAGAGCCTGCCAATTCAGGCCATCTTCGCTCACAGCCAGATGCAGACCGTCCTGACCATTACCGCGAAAGGACGCAAATATCAGTACCTCGTCATCGGTGGAACTGACCGTGTGTTTGTCGGACGAACCGCAAGCTGTTAACAAGCACCAACACAGCATAGCCAGGCCTATGCCAGGTAACTTACTGATTCCTTTAATACAACCGCTATTACAACCGCGCCCCATACCTGTCCTTGAACAATTTGTAATACAATTAAATATAGCAATATTTTTACGTATTTAACAAAGTTGTCAAAACTAATAATAAGTTTGTTTCAGAAATGAACAGATGTGATTTAAGTTGACTATAAGCAGCGTGAATGTTGATTGAAGTTACCGAACAGGAAGCAATACTTCACTGTTCGGTAATAAAGATAGGCGTATGATTTACCAGGCCCGTCCTGATTATGCTTTCTCAGGCTCAGACAAGAAAAACCGGTATGCTGGGTTAGCGGTGACGTCCTGATACTCGTAGTTGAGTGCCGCAACATGTTCGTCGAACGCTTCGCGGCTCTCTGGTGGAATATCGAATCCTGCTAACACCAAGCCTTCAGCCGCACCGTGATTGCGATAATGGAACAAGGTAATGTTCCAGCGCTCACCCAGCGTATTCAGGAAGTTAAGCAGGGCACCAGGGTATTCCGGGAACTCAAAGCTGAATACAACCTCGTTCAGAATCGTTGGCGGACGACCACCCACCATGTGACGTACGTGCAGTTTTGCCAGTTCGTTGTCTGACAGATCAAAACACTCGTAGCCCTTGCTGGTTAAGTCAGCAGAAAGTGCTTCGAATTCTTTGCGGCCACCGCGCAACTTAATACCCACAAAAATATGAGCCTCCGTTTCGCTGGCATATCGGTAGTTGAATTCTGTGATCGTGCGGCCGCCCAGGTATTCGCAGAACTGCTTGAACGCGCCCTGGCGTTCCGGGATTTTCACCGCAAACACCGCTTCTTTTTGTTCACCTAATTCACACCGTTCTGACACATAACGCAGCGTATGGAAATTAGTATTAGCACCACACAGGATACCGCCCAGCTTCTGGCCGGAAATATTGTGCTCATTCACGTATTTGCGAATAGCTGCAATCGACATTGCGCCAGCAGGTTCTGCAATCACACGGGTGTCATCAAAAATATCTTTGATCGCCGCACAGATTTCGTCATTGGTGACCGTCATCACTTCGTCGATGTACTGATTACACAGGCGGAAGGTTTCGCTGCCCATGAGTTTTACCGCGACACCGTCGGCAAAAATACCCACCGTAGGTAAACTGACCGGCTCGCCTGCTGCTTTTGCTGCAGCAAAACACGCCGACTCTTCTGACTCGACCGCAATCAATTTAATGTCTGGTTTTAGTTGCTTCAGGTACACCGCAATGCCGGCTGCCAGACCACCACCACCAACAGCGATAAACAAGGTATCGATGTTAGGGTTTTGCTCAAGCAACTCTCTGGCAACTGTGCCCTGTCCCGCTATCACATCCGGGTCATCGAAAGGCGGGATAAGCGTGTAGCCATGCTCAGCACTAAGCGTACGAGCATGTTGGCTGGCGGTGTCGAAGTTAGTACCGTGCAGTACGATATTAACGTGCTGACCACCAAAACGGCGCACCGCCTCAATTTTAATATCCGGTGTAGTTTCCGGCATGACAATCGTTGCCTTAACGCCTTTCATGTTCGCCGAGTACGCAACGCCCTGGGCATGGTTACCTGCGGAGGCCGCTACCACGCCGGCGTTCAACTGCGCTTCGGTTAAATTGGCGATACGATTATAAGCACCGCGCAATTTAAACGACTTAACTGGTTGCTGATCTTCCCGCTTCAGGAATACCTCGTTGCCCAGCTCGGCGGTTAATCGCGACAACAACACCAGGTCGCTGTTTACCGCGACATCGTATACCGGTGCCAGCAGGATCTTTTTCAGATAGTCGATATCACTGACGGTCATAGATCTTCCAGTTTCGACGGGTCGCGCACTGCGCCTTTATCGGCACTGGTGGCTAACATAGCAAAGGTTTTCAGCGACAGGGACACTTCACGCTGACGGCTCACAGGGCGCCATGGACGCTCGCTGGCTTCCATTGCGGCTCTTCGCGCATCCAGCTCAACATCGGTAATGGCAATGTTGATAGTGCGATTAGGGATATCAATTTCAATGGTATCGCCTTCTTGCACCAAACCAATACCTCCGCCACTCGCTGCTTCCGGCGAACAGTGGCCAATCGATAGGCCTGACGTACCGCCAGAGAAACGGCCATCGGTGATCAACGCACAAGCTTTACCTAAGCCCTTAGACTTTAAGTAGGAAGTGGGATACAGCATTTCCTGCATACCCGGGCCACCCTTCGGCCCTTCGTAGCGAATGATGACCGCATCACCCGCTTCAATTTGATCATTCAGAATACCGGCAACCGCATCGTCCTGACTTTCAAAAATACGCGCGCGACCGGTGAATTTCAGAATGGACTCATCGACCCCCGCCGTTTTCACGATACAGCCATTTTCTGCCAGGTTGCCATACAGTACAGCCAGTCCACCGTCTTTACTGTAAGCGTGTTCTAAATCACGAATACAGCCTTCACTGCGATCGGCGTCAGCCTCATCCCAACGGCAATCCTGACTAAACGCTTTGGTAGTGCGGATACCCGCTGGACCTGCGCGATAAAACTTAATCGCATCGGCGTTTTCAGGGTTCGTTATATCCCAGTCACTGATCACTTCACTAATAGTTTTACCTAACACGTGAGAACAGTCGCCGTGCAATAAGCCCGCTTTATTCAGTTCACCCAAAATACCCAGTACGCCACCGGCACGGTGAACATCTTCCATGTGGTACTTCTGCGTTGAAGGGGCCACTTTACACAAGTGCGGTACTTTTCGAGACAAGCGATCAATGTCGTCCATCGTGAATGGCACTTCGCCTTCCATTGCTGCAGCCAGTAAGTGCAGAATGGTATTGGTAGAGCCGCCCATGGCAATGTCCAGGCTCATGGCATTTTCAAACGCGCTGAAATTCGCAATGTTGCGCGGCAACGCACTGGCGTCGTCGTTTTTATACCAACGCTCACACAGTTCCACTACCAGCTCACCGGCTTTCTTGAACAGTTGCTCACGATCAGCGTGCGTGGCCAGCATTGAGCCATTGCCCGGTAGTGACAAGCCCAGCGCTTCCGTTAAGCAGTTCATGGAATTGGCGGTAAACATACCTGAACATGAACCACAGGTAGGGCACGCAGAGCGTTCAATTTCGTCGGTATCGGCGTCAGACACTTTGTCGTCGGCTGCCGCCACCATGGCATCGACCAGATCCAGTTTGATTAGCTGATCTGACAGCTTGGTTTTACCGGCTTCCATGGGACCACCCGACACAAACACCACCGGAATATTCAGGCGCATTGACGCCATTAGCATTCCCGGGGTGATCTTGTCGCAGTTAGAAATACACACAATCGCATCTGCGCAGTGGGCATTTACCATGTACTCAACCGAGTCAGCAATAATTTCACGGGACGGCAGGCTGTAAAGCATACCGCTATGCCCCATTGCGATACCGTCATCGACCGCAATAGTATTAAATTCTTTTGCAACGCCCCCGGCAGCTTCGACACTGCGAGCGACCAGTTGACCCATGTCTTTAAGGTGAACGTGGCCAGGCACAAACTGAGTGAAAGAGTTCGCAATGGCAATAATAGGCTTACCAAAGTCTCCATCTTTCATGCCGGTAGCACGCCAAAGCGCGCGCGCACCCGCCATGTTGCGGCCTTGAGTTGTGGTTGCAGATCGTAATTTAGGCATAGCGTTTCGTCCCGTTGGGGTAATTATTTATAAACCGGTGTTAACCAGTTCCATTTGTCTTCGGTAGTTCCGTTGAACAGACCAAAGAACATGTCCTGGATTTCTTTCGTGATTGGCCCACGACCGCCTTTGCCCACTGTGATGCCGTCTACACTGCTCACAGGGGTCACTTCCGCGGCTGTACCGCACATTAAGATTTCGTCGGCCAGGTACATGGCTTCACGCGGAATGTTTTCTTCGCGGATTTCATAACCCAGATCTTTCGCCAGTGTGATCACGGTGTCACGCGTGATACCCGGCAAAATAGCCGCTGTTTTAGGTGTGGTGCTGATCACGCCATTGCGGATAACAAAGATATTTTCACCCGCACCTTCACTGATGTAACCGTTGCGGTCCAGTGCAATACCTTCACCGTAGCCGTGACGACGCGCTTCCATTGAAATCAGCTGCGAAGACAGGTAGTTACCACCGGCTTTCGCACCAGTAGGCATGGTGTTGGCTGCCAAACGGTTCCATGAAGAGATACCCGCGTTCACACCGTTTTTCAGTGCTTCTTCACCCAGGTACGCACCCCACTCAAACGCCGCGATAGTGACTTCAGTTTCCTGACCAAATGGCACCTGCAAACCCATACCAATATCGCCATAAAACGCGATAGGACGGATATAGGCAGACTTCAGGTTGTTCTTAGCAATTGTGTCGATGGTCGCCTGATTGATTTCATCAAGGGTAAACGGAATCGTCATGCGATAGATTTTTGCTGAATCAAACAGACGTTGGTTGTGCTCGTTCAGGCGGAAAACACAGGTACCCTGATCCGGCGTGTTGTAGGCACGAATACCTTCAAATACCGATGAGCCGTAGTGGATTGCATGTGACATTACATGCACAGTAGCTTCTTTCCACGGAATGAGTTTACCGTTAAACCAAATAAGTTCAGCAAGTTGCTTAGCCATGACGTTTCCTTAAAAAAATACGAGTGTTGTCTTCACTCTGTAAGCGCAGTCTGCACGGGGCAAACCGCTCAAATTAATACCGCGTCAAATGATACATGAGCACAGCAATTGACCCAATGCGATAAGCCGTTTTTCACACAATTTCTGTGTAAAGTCGGCAAGGTGCGCGAATAAATTGTTTTTGGAGCACGCAAATACGTTACAAGCACCGAATCAGGGTGCAATGCATTGGCGAGGTGACGCGAGTTCGGAAAGTATTGGCTGAAGGCAACAAAGGCGTCTGGCTAAGGAACACAATTGCTGCGAGGCGTAAGAAATATCACGGATCGACGTGCATGATCAAGCCAAATCAGGCCGGGCGACGCAATTTTATACTGATGTCGAAGGCTAACTGTCGGTGTGTCAAAGCGTTATGTTGAAACGCTCGCAAACACGAATAACTGGCCTTTGGCGCAGTAGGTTCACCATGCAGAGCATTTTACACTGCGCATATGGACTAACGGCTTTAACAGGAACATACCCTATGGGGTTAGGTATAGTGTACACCCGCGCCGCAACGGGCATTGACTCTCCACGTATCAAAGTGGAAGTGCACCTGTCGAACGGTTTGCCGTCGTTTAAGCTCGTCGGCCTCGCCGAAACAGCGGTTCAGGAAGCGCGCGAACGCGTGCGCAGTGCACTGATAAACTGCGGCTTTGAATTTCCCGGGCGGCGCATTACGGTTAATCTCGCGCCCGCCGACATTCCCAAAACCGGCGGCCGCTATGACCTGGCTATCGCTTTGGGATTACTGATTGCCCTTGGATTATTGCCCCAGCAAGCCGTAGACAACTACGAAGTCATCGGCGAACTAGGGTTAAACGGCCAGCTGCGCACCGTATCGGGCCTGCTGCCCGCCGCTATGCGCTGCGCCGAAGACGAGCAATTGATGTTGTTACCTGAAGGCAACCGCGACAACATCCAGCTTGTTGATGGCCTGAAATATATTGCGGTTGAGTCGCTGATGCAGGCGTTCCTGCATTTCAGCAAACAAAAGCCTCTTCAGGTTAGTATTGCACAGTGCGACGTCGCTTTTACGCGCGTGTCCCCCAAATGGGATGACATTATTGGTCAGCAACAAGCTAAGCGCGCACTCACTATTGCCGCAGCCGGAAAGCATAATCTTCTGATGGTAGGGCCCGCTGGGACAGGTAAAAGCCTGCTGGCTAGCCGATTAGTGCAGTTGCTTCCGCCACTTACACATGAACAGGCGCTGGAAGCAGCCGCACTGTATTCGATAA